>NZ_JBSGXP010000238.1:0-6979 GCF_053610105.1 Kitasatospora sp. NPDC054939
GCCGGTGAGCCGGGCGGCACGGCGGGTTCTGCGGGCCCCGAAGTCGAAGCGTGTGACCTCGGCGAAGGCGTCCCGGCCGTGGCCGGCCGCCGCGGTGAGCGGGGCCGGGCCGCGGCCGAAGGCGCTGAGCACCCCGAGGCCGGTGAGCACCGGCCGCAGGGCCGGCGGAGCGGTGGCACTCATGGCTGGGCGGCCCCGCCGGGAGCGCCGGTGCCGGGGGCCCGGGCGTCGGCTCCGCGGGTGGCGAGGACGGCCTCGCGGAGCACCTCGACCGCCTCGTCGACGGTGCGGACGGCCTCGAAGCGCTCGTCCGACAGCTCCAGCACGGTGTCGTACCGCTGCTCGAACTCGGCTATCAGCCAGGTGAGTTCGAGTGATCCCAGGGACTCCGGCACGGTGTCGGCGGCGCGCTGCCCGAACGCCGCCAGCATCTCCAGGACGTCCGCCCGGCCCGGCAGGACGGCGCCGTTCACGCGGGGCTGCCGGTGGCGGCCGGGGCGTCGAGGGCGGCGACCCGCCGGGCGACGTCCGCGGTGAACTGGTCGAGCGTCATCAGGGCGGTGGTCTCCATCTCGTCGAGGTCGAACTTGACCCCGTACTCGTCCTCCACCTGCACCGAGAGGTCGGCGAGCGCGAGCGATTCGAGGTCGAGCCCGGCCGGGCCGAGGTCGGTGTCGCCGGTCACCTCGGAGACGTCGTACTGCATCTCGGCGAGGGACGCGAGGACGAACTCGCGGATGCGGTCCTGCATGGTGGAACTCCTTGCTGTGTCGGGGTGTTGTCGCACGGCGGTGCGGTTCGCCGGTCCCGCGGCGAGGCGGTTGCGGCGGCGCGGACCGGTCAGTGCCGGGCCGCGGCCTCGCGCAGCGCGGTGGTGTCGCGCAGCAGCTTGCCGGTGGCGGTGCGGGGCAGTGCGGGGAGGAAGGAGAGCTGTCGGGGCCGCTTGTAGGAGGCGAGCCGGCTGTTCAGCAGGGTGCGGACGGCCGCGTGGTCGGCGGCCTCGTCGGTGGCCAGGTAGGCCTCGATCGAACCGTCGTCGAAGACCACCACGGCCTCGCGGACCTCGGGCAGGCCGGCCAGGGTCTGCTCGACCTCGGTGAGGTCGACCTTGAGGCCGCCGATCGAGACCTGCGAGTCGCGCCGGCCGAGTACGGTGACCCGTCGGCCGCCGGGGTCGAGCCGGGCGGCGTCGCGGGTGTGCAGCCAGCCGTCCGCCCAGCGGGTCGGGTCGTCCAGCCCGGGGTACGGGGAGGCGGCCATGGCGATCTGCAACTCGCCCGCCACCGTACGCAGTTCGATCCCGTGCACCGGTTCGGCCGCCGGGTGCAGGGCGCCACTGAGGTCGGTGGCGATGACGCCCAGCTCGGTCATCCCGTACATGGTGCCCAGCGGGACGCCGTAGCGGGCGGTGAAGGCGGCGGGCAGACCGGGCCGGACCAGTTCGCCGGCCACGACCATCCGGCGCAGCTGTGGCAGCGGCGGCGGGGCGGCGGCGCCGGCCAGCAGCTCGGCGTGGAAGGGGACGCCGATGACGGTGGTCGGCCGGTCGTCCTCGCCGATCGCCGCCAGGATGCCGGCGGCCGTCATGCGCTCGGGCACCGTCAGCGGGGCACGGGCGTGCAGGCTGTTCAGCAGTCCGCCGACCAGCCCGAGCACGTGCACCACCGAGGAGAGCAGGACCACCCGCTCGCCTGCCTTCGGGAAGGCCTCCAGCCGTGCGTAGCGGTCGAGTTCGCGCAGCAGGTCGGCGGCGGTCCGGGCGATCACCTTGGCCGGGCCGGTCGAGCCGGAGCTCAGCTGCACCAGGGCGTGGCCGGTGGCGGCCGGTCGGCCGGTCGGCCGTCCGATCGGCACCGGGTCGGTCTCGGCGAAGCCGCGCAGGGCGGACGACGGGCGGTGCGCGGACTCCACGAGGACCTGGGGGGCCAGCCGGTCGACCGCGAGCGAGATCTCGTGCTCCGTCAAACGGTGGTCCAGCAGCATGACTTGGGCGCGCAGCCGCCAGCAGGCGAGCAGCGCGGCGACGAAGCCCAGCGAGGGCGCCAGGCGCAGCGCGGCGGTGCCGCCGGGTGCCAGGCCGGCCCCGGTGAGGCGCTCGGCCTGTTCGGCGACCAGGGTGCGCAGGGTGGCGCGGTCCACCGGGCTGCCGAAGCGCAGGCATTCCTCGTCGCAGGGGCCGGCCAGGAGGAACCGCTCCACCCAGTCGTGCGGAGCCTCGGCGTGCGGGGGGCCGCCCGTCGCGGGCGGAAGGGGGGAAGAGCCGGTCAAGGCCACTCCACGAAAGAGGAGGTTGTATGGACGCCGTTCACAAGCAGTACGGTCAATTCCGTTGCCAGACGATTGCACAGACGAATAATCAAATCAAGGTCTATACCAATGAGGTCCAGACCTCCTACGCTGCCGAGCCGGGGCGGGCCCGCGCGCGGCCCGTCCGGGAGAGGATGCCCGTGGTACCGCTGACCCTGGCGGACGTCGAACGCGCAGCTCGTGCCCGACTCCCGGACGACGTCTGGGACTTCATCCAGGGAGGCAGCGGCGCCGAACGCACCCTCGCTGCCAACCGGGCCCAGTTCGAGCACTGCCTGTTGCGCCCCCGCACACTCGTCGACGTCTCCGCCCCCGACCGGGGGCTCACCCTGCTCGGCGCCCCGCTGCGCTCACCCGTCGGCATCGCCCCGATGGCCTACCAGCGGCTGGTCGACCCCGACGGCGAGACCGCCACCGCCCGCGCCGCCGGCCGGACCGGAACACTGCTGGTCACCGGCCTGTTCGCGAGCCGCACCGTGGAGGAGACCGCCGCGGTCGCCACCGGCCCGCTCTGGCTCCAGCTCTACTGGCTGCGCCGCCGCGACGCGCTGGCCGCCGTGATCGAACGCGCCGAGGCCGCCGGCTACCGCGCCCTGGTGCTCACCGTCGACGCCCCCCGGATCGGCCGCCGGCTGCGCGACGCCCGCAACGGCTTCGCGATCCCGCAGGACGTCCGCGCGGTCAACCTCGACCCGGCCCTGATGGCCGCCAGCCACCGGGCCCACACCGGCTCCTCCGGCATCGCCGACCACGCCCGCGAACAGTTCGACCCCACGCTGACCTGGGCCGATCTCGCCTGGCTGCGTGCCCGCAGCCGACTGCCGATCGTCCTCAAGGGCATCCTGACCGCCGAGGACGCCCGGCTCGCCGCCGAGCACGGCGTGGACGCCCTCGTCGTCTCCAACCACGGCGGACGCCAACTCGACGGTGCCCGGCCGACCCTGGTCGCGCTGCCCGAGGTCGTCGACGCGGTACCCCGGACTCTGCCCGTCCTGCTGGACGGCGGCGTCCGAACGGGCACCGACGTCGCCACCGCCCTTGCCCTCGGGGCCCGGGCCGTCCTGATCGGCCGGCCGGTGCTCTGGGGCCTCGCGGTCGGCGGCGAACGCGGTGTCGAGCAGGTCCTCGACCTGCTGAACGCCGAACTGGAGGACACCCTGGCCCTGTTGGGCCGCCCCCGGCTCGCCGACCTGGACCGCGGCGCACTCACCACGGCCGTGCACTGACCACGGCCGTGCACCGATCACCCGGGTGCCTCAGGTCGCCGAACCCTAGGTCGCCGAACCCCGGGTCGCTGAACCCCGCGACGCCGCGGCCCGCGGCCCGCGGCCCGCGCCGCACCCCGACCCGACGACAGCACCCCCGTACCCACCCCAGGAGAGACCGACCCCATGAAGAACCAGGCCGCATTCCCCGGCTGGGACTGGGACGACCCGGACGGCCTCGCCGTCCGGCTCGACCGCTTCAGCGAGCAGGTCGCCACCTGCACCAGCCTGGAGGCCGCGCCCGCCGGACTGCCGCGCGACCACCGGGAGTTCACCGAGCTCGGCCTGACCGGGATCGAGTTCGCCGCGTTCCGGACCGACCACCCGCAGGGCCTCGGCACCGACCTGGCCACCCTGCGCAGCCCCGAGCTGGCCACCGAGCCCGGCACGCTCTACCGCGTCGACGGCGACCGCTGGTTCACCCAGCTCGACATCTCCCGCCCGCTGCCCTTCGCGGACGCCAGCGTCGACTGGGTCTACGCCGAGCACCTGGTCGAGCACGTCACCCTGCCGGTCGCCGTGCACTGGCTCACCGAGGCCCGCCGCGTCCTGCGCCCCGGCGGCGTGCTCCGGATCACCACCCCCGACCTGGCCCGCTACCTGGCCGGCTACACCAACCGGGACGGCTTCCTCGCCAAGCACCGCCGCCGTCTCGCCACCCTCGGCTTCGGCCCGCCGATGCCGGACCGGCCCGCCTTCCTGGTCAACCAGATCTTCCGCCACTACGGCCACCAGTGGATCTACGACCTGGACGAGCTGCGCCACATCCTGACCGCGGCCGGCTTCGCCCCCGAGCGGATCCGCCCGTGCGCCTACCGCGAGGGCGCCCGCCCCGACGTGGCCGACCTCGACACCGCCTTCCGCACCGACGAGACCGTCTACGTCGAGGCCGACCGCTGATCCCGGGCGCCGAACGGCGCGCCACCGTACGCCCGCGGCCCGACCCGCGACCCGCGACCCGCCACCGTGTGCCCGCGGACCGCGGCCCGGCCCGCGCCCCGCCGAGCACCCCGCCCCGCCGCTCGGCGCCCGACCACCTGACCACCCCGACGGGACACCCATGCCACTGCACCCCCAGGCCGAGGCCCTGCGCACCCTGCGCGCGGAGTCCGGCGCACCCCCGCTCTACACCCTCACCCCGGCCGAGGCCCGCGCCGCCGACCTCGCCGACATCCGCGCCAACGCGGGCAGCCCCGAACCGGTCGCCGTCGTCGAGGAACACGAACTCCCCGGCCCCGAAAGCCCGCTGACCCTGCGGCTGTACCGCCCCGACCGCGCACCGGGTCGACGGCCCGCCCTGCTCTACCTGTTCGGCGGCGGCTGGACCCTCGGCTCGCCCGACACCAGCGACGCCGTCTGCCGCCGCCTCACCAACGCGGTCGGCTGCGTCACCGCCTCCGTCGGCTACCGGCTCGCCCCCGAGCACCCCTTCCCGGCGGCGGTGCACGACTGCCGCGCCGCCGCCCACTGGCTGGTCGAGCACGCCGAGCGGCTCGGCATCGACCCCGGGCGCCTCGCGGTCGGCGGGGACAGCGCCGGCGGCAACCTCACCGCCGCCCTCACCCTGCTCGCCCGCGACGAGGGCGGCCCGGCCTTCCGCCACCAGCTCCTGGTCTACCCCAACACCGACCGGCGCGCCGACACCCCATCGCTGCGCGAGCACGACGACCCGCTGCTCTTCAACCGCCGCTCGGTCGCCTGGTACTGGGGCCACTACCTGGCCGACCCGGTCGACGGCGGCCACCCGCTGGCCTCCCCGCTGCGCGCGCCCGACCACCGCGGACTCCCGCCCGCCACCGTCATCACCGCCGAGTACGACCCGCTGCGCGACGAGGGCGAGCAGTACGCCGAGGCCCTGCGCGCCGCCGGCGTCCCCGTCGAGGTGCGCCGCTACGACGGCATGCCGCACGGCTTCTTCGCCATGGCCGGCACCCTCGACGCCGGCCGCGACGCCCAGCAGTACGCCGCCGAGCGGCTCCGCGAGGCCCTGCGATGACCGGCCCGCTGCGCCTCGACGAGCTGCACGCCAGCCTCTCCGACCCGCTGCTCGACGCGATGACCTTCCTCAACGAGGTCACCGAGCGCCACCCCGAGGCGATCTCCTTCGCCCCCGGCCGCCCGTACGAGGGGTTCTTCGAGCCCGAGGACGTCCACGAGCACCTCGACGCCTACCTGGCGCACCTCGCCGGCCGCGGGCTGGACCGCTCCGCCGTGCGCACCGCGATCTTCCAGTACGGGCCGACCAAGGGCATCGTCTCCGACCTGGTAGCCCGCACCCTCGCCAACGACGAGGGCCTGACCGTGCCCCCGCAGGCCCTGGTGCTGACCGTCGGCGCCCAGGAGGGCATGCTGCTGGTGCTGCGCGCGCTGTGCGCCGGCCCCGACGACGTCCTGCTGGTCAGCTCGCCCTGCTACGTCGGCGTCACCGGGGCCGCCCGGCTGCTCGACCTGAGCACCGAGCCGGTGCCGGAGGGTCCCGACGGCGGGCCCGACCCGGAGGCCGTCCGCGCCGCGGCCCGGGCGGTGCGCGCCTCCGGCCGGCGCCCGCGCGCCCTCTACGTCGTCCCGGACTTCGCCAACCCCTCGGGCACCAGCATGCCGCTCGCCGCCCGCTCGCGGCTGCTGGAGACGGCCTCCGAGGAGGAGCTGCTGATCGTCGAGGACAACCCGTACGGCTTCTTCGCCCGGGAGCCCGGCGAGCGGCCCACCCTGAAGGCCCTGGACCTCGACCGGCGGGTGGTCTACCTGGGCTCCTTCGCCAAGACCTGCTTCCCCGGCGCCCGGCTCGGCTACGTGGTGGCCGACCAGGAGGTGGTCGCCCCCGACGGGCGGCGCAGCCTGCTGGCCGACGAACTGGCCCGGCTCAAGAGCATGACGACCGTCAACACGCCCGCGCTCAGCCAGGCCGTCATCGGCGGCATGCTGCTGCGCAACGACTGCCGGCTGCGCAAGGCGAACGCCCGTGCCACCGCGCACTACGCGGCCAACCTGTCGATGCTGCTGCGGGAGTTGGAGCGGCTCTTCCCGGCGACCGAACGCGCGCGGCTCGGGGTGTCCTGGAACCGCCCCGAGGGCGGCTTCTTCGCGGTGGTCACGGTGCCGTTCACCGCGGACGACGCGGCGATGCTGCGCTGCGCCCGGGAGTACGGGGTGCTGTGGACGCCGATGGCGCCGTTCTACCCGGCCGGCGGGGGCGAGCGCCGGCTGCGGCTCTCGATCAGCGCCCTGAGCGCACCGCAGATCAGCGACGGCGTCACCCGGTTGGCGGCCTTCGTCCGGGCGGAGGCGGCCCGCGCGGGGTGAGTGCGGGAACCCGGACGGCGGGGGCGGGGGCCCCCGGGGGCCCGCCCCCCCCGCGCCGCGGGGGGCCGGGGCCCCCCCCGCCCCCGCCCCCCCCCCCGGCGCGG
>NZ_JBSGXP010000239.1:0-6372 GCF_053610105.1 Kitasatospora sp. NPDC054939
TGCGTCTGTTGTTTATACGCGACCGGCGGTGGGCGGGGGCGACCCGCCCCCGCGGGGGGGGGGGGTGTCCCCGTACGGCCGGGGGGGGGCGCCGGCGCCCCCCCCGCCCCGGGCGCCGGCCGTCCGCGGGCCCGCCCGGCAGCACGTCTCACCCGGCGAAATGCGCGGCGGGCGGGCCCGCGGCAGTCGCTACCCTTGGCGGCATGACCAGCGACCTCGCCACCGCAGACAGCCCCGTCCTCGCCGCCGCGCGCCGTGCCCGGGAGGCCGCCGCCGCGCTCGCCCCGCTGCCGCGCTCGGCCAAGGACGCCGCGCTGGTGGCGATCGCCGAGGCCCTGGTCGCCCGCCGGGACGAGATCACCGCGGCCAACGCCGAGGACGTCGCCCGGGCCCGCGCCGCCGGCACCGCCGAGTCCGTGATCGACCGGCTGACCCTGACCGACGAGCGGATCGCCGCGATCGCCTCGGACGTCCGCGACGTGGCCGGACTGCCCGACCCGGTCGGCGAGGTGGTCCGCGGCTACACGCTGCCCAACGGCCTGGACGTGCGCCAGGTGCGGGTGCCGCTCGGCGTCGTCGGCATCATCTACGAGGCCCGGCCCAACGTCACCGCGGACGCCGCCGCGCTCTGCCTGAAGTCCGGCAACGCCGTCCTGCTGCGCGGCTCGGCCTCCGCGTACCGCTCCAACACCGCGCTGGTGGCCGTGCTGCGGGACGCCGTCGCCTCGGCCGGCCTGCCCGCCGACGTGATCCAGCTGGTGCCGGGGGAGAGCCGGGAGTCCGTCCAGGAGCTGATGCGCGCCCGCGGCCTGGTCGACGTGCTGATCCCGCGCGGCGGCGCCTCGCTGATCCGCACGGTCGTCGAGGGTTCGACCGTGCCGGTGATCGAGACCGGCACCGGCAACTGCCACGTGTACGTGGACGCGCAGACCGACCTGGCGATGGCCGTCGGCATCCTGCTGAACTCCAAGGCCCAGCGGGTCAGCGTCTGCAACGCCGCCGAGACGCTGCTGGTCCACCAGGACGTGGCCGAGGAGTTCCTGCCGCTCGCCCTCGCCGCGCTCGCCGAGGCCGGCGTCACCGTGCACGGCGACGACGCGGTGCTCAAGGCCGCCGAGGGCTCCGCCGCCGCGGTCGTGCCCGCCACCGACGAGGACTGGGGCGCCGAGTACCTCTCGTACGACCTGGCCGCCGCCGTGGTGCCCTCGCTGGACGCCGCGGTGGCGCACATCCGCCGCTGGTCCTCCGGCCACACCGAGGCCATCGTCACCACCTCGCAGGCCGCGGCCCGCCGCTTCACCCAGCTGGTCGACTCGACCACGGTCGCCGTCAACGCCTCGACCCGGTTCACCGACGGCGGTGAGTTCGGCTTCGGCGCCGAGATCGGCATCTCCACCCAGAAGCTGCACGCCCGCGGCCCGATGGGCCTGCCCGAGCTGACCAGCACCAAGTACATCGTCACTGGTGACGGGCACGTGCGGGGGTAGCGGGCGCCGCCCGCCGGGGATGCGGCCGGGGCCGGCCGCCCGCCCCCGCCGCGGGGGTCCGTCACACGGGTGACGGACCAACTGCGAGGAGCCACAGACAAATCGCCCGCCCGGTAATACGCTGAATCCGTGGCTGAGGATGTGGGGGGCTTGCCGTACCCCGACGGCGCCGACCACGGTGGTGCGGACGACGAGTTCGCCACTGTGGTCTTCGACGACGCCTTCGTCCGGTCCGCCGCCGTGCACGAGCCGACGGCCAAGGAGCGGCAGCTCGCCGCTGCCGAGGCCCGGTTCGAGCCGGAGGCGGTCTCCCCGGGCTGGGGCTACGACGCCCACGCCGGTGACGGGCTCCCGCTGGAGCTGCGCCCGTACCCGCGCGGGCTGGACGAGGACCGCCACTACCCCGACCCGTGGTCGGCCCCGGACCGGGCCGCCCGGCGGTCCCGCTGGGGCCGGGTCGGGCGCTGGGGCCGCGCCGGGTACGACCCGGAACGCGCGGCCCGCGGCCGGTACGTCGCGCAGCAGCGCTGGCACCGGCCGGTCGCCTGGGTGCTCGCCGTGATCATGGGTGTGAGCCTGGTCGCGGTGGCCGTGGCGGCCATCTACCAGGGCGTGGGCGGGGCCGGCGGCACACCGCGGCGCCCCGAGTCCGGCAGCAGCAGCGCCGGTCCGGAGGCGACCCCGAGCAAGCCCGAGCCCTCGCTGGTGGTCACCGCGCCGGCGGGCTGAGCGGCGGCCCGGAGGGTCCGCGGACCCTCCGGTCGCGGAGTGTTCCGGGGAATGTGCGCCTGCACCCTCGAAGCGGGGCGGGGGTGCGCCTTACCCTGGTGTCATGGGTGACCCGCGCGAGCCTCCGGAGGGTGCGCCCGACGGTGGTTCCGGCAACGAGGACGAGTACCGCTCCGTCGTTTTCGACGAGTCGTTCGTCCGGGCTGCCCGGATCCAGGAGCTCTCCGCCCGGGAGCGGCTGGCGGGCACCTTCGGCCGCGCCACCCGCCCCAAGGTCAGGCTCGGCCCCTTCGGCACCGTCCCACGGCAGGCCCTCGCCCTGCTGGTCCTCATCCTGGCCGCCTTCGCCGCGGCGGTGTACTTCGGCATCAGCTCGCCCGACCGCCAGGCGGCCCGCCCCGAGGGCAGCCAACTGGCCGTCAGCCTGGTCGCGCTGACCCCGCTGACCGCCGTGCAGCCGGTCGCCGACCCCGCCGACCCGTTCGCCGGGCTGCCCGCCGGGTACGCCGACGGCGCCGTCGGGCTGGGGACCCCGCCGGGCGCCGCGACGACGCACTACACCAAGTCCGAGGTGACCAAGGCGCTGGACACCGTGCAGCGCTACCTGGTCGCCTCCTCGCTCGCCCCGGCGACGCTGGTCCAGGGGGCCAGCGCGGAGGTCCGGGCCTTCGTCACGCCGGGGGAGCAGGCCCAGTTCGACGCCGGGCTGAGCCACCCGAACGGCGACCGGAACACCGCGGCCACCGGCTGGCTGGTCCGCTTCGACCCGGGCCAGGTCGCGCTCGCGGCCGACAGCGTGAAGGTGGCCGGGGCGATGCGGGTCGACGAGAACCCGGCGGGCGTCCTCCAGGTCACCACCGACCACACCTTCGTCTACGCCCTCAAGGCGGCGGGCGCTCCGGCGGACGCCCCGGTGACGCTGCAGACCGTGCGCCGCGAGCTGACCTTCGAGTTCGACCGCATCGACCTGGCGGCGTCCCAGCTGCGGCTGGTCGACTCGGTGCTGCAGGCCGGGCCCGCCCCCTGCGGCACCGCCCTCACCGCCTACCTGCAGCCGCTGCTCGCCACGGCGGACGGCACCGCGCCGCCGAGCCCGCCGGCGATCGACCCGGGCAACCACGCCCGCCCGGCGTGGCAGCTCTGCGGGGTCCTGGCGGGCGGCTGAGGGACCGCCGGACGCCGAACGGCCCCCGGCCGGTGGGCCGGGAGCCGTTCGGGGCGGGTGCGGGGCCGGTCAGTTCCGGTCGGCGGACCCGCTGTCCGAGCTTCCCGAGCCGTTCGAGCCGCCGGAGCCGTTCGAGCCGTTCGTACCGCCGGAGCCGTTCCCGGTCCGGGCGCCGCCGAAGGTGTCGCGGAGCTTGCCGCCGACCGTGACCGCGCCGCCGGCCACGTCGCGGAGCAGGCCCATCAGCGGGTCCTTGCTCTCCTTCACCGAGGAGGTGTAGTGGTCGGCCGCGGCCTTCCACTGGTCGGTGACGGAGGTGTCGGAGTCGTCGCCCCGGCGCGGGTAGGCCCCGGCCAGGATCGAGCGGTACTCGTCGCTCTCCGCCCACTTCTTCAGCTTGGCGACCCGGACCACCGCGAACGGGTGGCTCTGCGGCAGCACCTGGAGCAGCTTCAGCACGCCGTCCCGCAGGTCGCCGGCCCGCTCGTACTCCTCGGCCTGCTCCAGGAAGGCGTCGACGTTCATCTCGGCGAGGTTGTGCCCGCCGGCGAGCTTCATCAGGGCCCGCATGGACGCCTGGACGTCCTGCCCGGCGAGCAGGCCGGCGCGGTCGCTGGACAGCTCGGCCTTGCGGAACCACTCCTTGAGCGCGGTGATCACGGCCATGATCGCCAGATTGCCGAGCGGCAGCCAGGCGATCCGGGTGGCGATGTTGGTGAGGATCAGCAGCATCGTCCGGTAGACCGCGTGGCCGGACATCGCGTGGCCGACCTCGTGGCCGATGACCGAGCGGAGCTCCTCCTCGTCGAGCAGCTCGACCAGCCCGCTGGTGACGACGATGACCGGGGTGTCGATGCCGATGCAGTACGCGTTGACCGTCGGGTCCTGGCTGACGTAGAGGTCCGGGACCTTCTCCAGGTCCAGCACGTACGCGGCGTCGCGCACCATGTCGTACAGCTCGGGGAACTGCCGCTCCGAGGTCTTCACGGCGGTGGCCAGGAACATCAGCCGGATCGAGCGCTCGGAGACCAGCCCGGCGAGCTTCTTCAGCACGTCGTCGAAGCCGGAGAGCTTGCGCAGGGCGACCAGCGCGGAGCGGTCCGCCGGGTGCTCCCACGCCCGGGTGGAGATCTCCGGGAAACGCTGGCGGCGTCGGCTCGGCGTCTTCTCGGTCGTGTCGGTCATGGTGTGAGTACCCTCCTGTCGGCGCCGGTCCCGGCCGTGACCCGGCCGGCCCCCGCTGTGTTCGCCTGCAACGACTGTCTGTGCAACGTCCGTGGTTGCGTACTCGTCCCCGGCGGACACCCTACGCCGGACGGCGGGCGGTCCCGCGGCGCGGAGGGGGGCGGTGGACGGCCGGGGTGTGAGCCCGGTTTACGCTGATTGCCCAGGAGAGCCGGGACCGGGGACGGCCGCGGCACCGAGTAGTTCGAGGAGCCCGCAGATGACCACCGAAGCCCTTGTGAGCCTGGCCGAGCCGATCTCCTCGGAGTCCGGGCCCGGCCTGTTCCTGCGGATCATCGTGGTCGGCTCCTTCGTGGGCGTCGGGCTGCTCGCCTGGATCCTGCTCCGGGCCGGCCGCAGCAACTGACACCGCCCGGCACCGGCCCCGGCTCACGCGGGCTCAGACGCGGTGGGCCGCCGCGCGGTTGCGCCGGGGCCACCCGTACGATGACCGGTGGGCCCCTCACCGGCCCGCACCCCTGGTCCGACACCCGAGCCGAGAAGGTCACCGCCGACCATGAGCACTGCCGCCGCACTTCCCGTTCTGACCCTGCTCGCCAACGAGGGCGAGGGGGGCGGTCACGACGGCCTGAACCCGTACGTCACGGGCGGTGCCGCGCTGTTCATCCTGCTGGTGCTGCTCTACGTGACCACCCGCTTCAACCGCGACCGCTGAGCCGACCGCCGCAGCCGCGGACGGGGAGCGTCCGGCCCGCGCCGGACGCTCCTGCATGCGTTCCCGGCCGCCCGCGGCCCCGCCCGGCGGCGCCGCCCGGACGCCGACGGGCGTCGCGTAAGGTGTGGCGGCATGGGACAGCAGGCCGAGACCCCCGGCGGACGAGTACCGGTGAAGAAGCGCCTCGGCGTGATGGGCGGCACCTTCGACCCGATCCACCACGGGCACCTGGTCGCCGCCAGTGAGGTGGCGAGCGCGTTCCACCTCGACGAGGTGATCTTCGTGCCGACCGGGCAGCCGTGGCAGAAGAGCGACCGCCAGGTCACCCCGGCCGAGGACCGCTACCTGATGACGGTCATCGCCACCGCGGAGAACCCGCAGTTCTCCGTCAGCCGGATCGACATCGACCGCGAGGGCCCGACGTACACCGTCGACACCCTGCGCGACCTGCACGCGCTGCACCCGGACGCCGACCTCTTCTTCATCACCGGCGCCGACGCGCTCGCCCAGATCCTCTCCTGGCGCGACTCCGACGAACTCTTCTCGCTCGCGCACTTCATCGGCTGCACCCGCCCGGGGCACACTCTTTCGGACGCCGGGCTTCCGGTGGGCGGGGTCTCCCTGGTGGAGGTCCCGGCGCTGGCCATCTCCTCCACGGACTGCCGCAACCGGGTCGCCAAGGGCGAACCGGTCTGGTACCTCGTCCCGGACGGCGTGGTCCGCTACATCGACAAGCGGGCGCTCTACGCGCCGCACCGGTCTTGACACCTGGAGGGGCGGCGTGACGGACCGCAGGGGCGGCCAGCAGGACGACTGGTCCACCGGGCAGTACCAGCAGCAGTACCAGGACGGGTACCAGCAGTACCCGGGCCAGCAGCAGTACGAGCAGCAGCAGTACGAGCAGCCCTACGAGCAGCAGCAGTACGACCAGTACGGGCAGCCCGTGGCGCCGGTGCAGCCGCAGGCGTACCAGCAGGGCTACGGCTACCAGGAGCCGTACCAGGACGGGTACCAGCAGTACCCGGGCCAGCAGCAGTACGAGCAGCAGCAGTACGAGCAGCCCTACGAGCAGCAGCAGTACGACCAGTACG
>NZ_JBSGXP010000239.1:6466-6863 GCF_053610105.1 Kitasatospora sp. NPDC054939
GTACGGGCAGCCCGTGCCGTCGGCGCAGCCGCAGGCGTACCAGCAGGGCTACGGCTACCAGGAGCCGTACCAGGACGGCTACCAGCAGTACCCGGGCTATGAGCAGCAGGCCGCGCCCCAGCAGGCCGCCGCCCCGCAGACCGTGCAGCAGCCGCGGGCCGTGCCGCCGCAGGCCGCTCCGCAGCCGTCCGCCCCGCGGTCGCCCGCCGCACCGGCGGCCGCAGCTGCGGCCGCTGCCGCCGCCGCGCCGTCGCGGCCCCGGATGATCTGGTCGGAGTAGTGCATGACGGCCGGGTCGTCGTCCGCGTCGCTCGCGGCGGCGGCGGCCTCGGCGTCCTGGTCCGCGAAGTCGGGGAAGCACAGCCCGAGCACGCCCGTGGTCCGGCTGGCCAGGCCC
>NZ_JBSGXP010000240.1:0-6632 GCF_053610105.1 Kitasatospora sp. NPDC054939
CGTCGGGACCGGGCCGTCCGCCGTTCCGGGGCCGGCCGACCCCACCGGCCGGCGGTCGCCGGCGGGGGCGGGGCCGCGGCAGAACGGCCGGCCTCACAGGACGGCCGGCCTCACAGGACGTGGTCGCGCAGCGGGCCCAGGACGAGGCCGCGGGCCCGGCAGTGCGCGTCGATCAGCGGGAGGGCGCCGAGCGCGGAGCGCCAGGAGCCCGGCGCCGAGGTGCAGTCGGAATCGTGCAGCAGCAGGGTGGCCCCGCCCACCAGGTCGGGACGGGCCGTGGCGAAGACGGACTCCGGGGTCGCGCGGCCCGTCCAGTCGCGGCCCCAGGCGGACCACAGCACCGTCCGCAGGCCCAGCCGCCGGGCCGCCAGGACCAGGCCGGTGGTGGGGATGCCGTACGGCGGCCGGTACCAGACGGGCGCGGTGCCGCACAGGTCGGTGACGGCCTGCCGGGCCCGGCGCAGCTCCCGCAGGTCGCGGGCGGGGGCCGGGTACCACTGGGTGCGGTGGTACCAGCCGTGAACGGCGGGCTCGTGCCCGCGCTCGACGAGCTCCCGCCCGAGCCGCGGGGCACGTTCGAGCATCGAGCCGAGCAGGAAGAAGGTGGCCCGCACGCCGAGCGCGTCCAGGGCGTCGAGCACGTACGGGGTGCTCCGCGGGTCGGGCCCGTCGTCGAAGGTCAGCGCGACGTGCCCGGCCGCGCCCCGGCCTGCGGCGCCCCGGGCCACGGTCCGGCGCACGGCGGTGAGCCGGACCGCCGCCGGGGCCAGGTGCAGCAGCGCGGCGCCCGCCAGGCCGCAGCCCGCCAGCGCAGCGGTACGCCCGGGAGCCGGCCGCATCAGCCGAACCGGGCCGCCATCCGGCGGAACACCCCCGGCGCCACGCCGTGGAACCGGGCCGGGCCGCCCAGCCAGCGCGGGACGAACAGCCGGTCGCGGTCGGTGGTGACGGTGGCGAGGACGGTGTCCGCGATCCGCTCGGCGCTGACCGGGCGGGGCCGGTCCCGCTGGTAGGGGGTGCCGCGGCGGGCGAAGAACGGGGTGTCGACGGCCCCCGGGAGGATGATCCGGACCCCCACGCCGGTCCCGCGCAGCTCGTACCAGAGGCTCTCCGCGAACATCGCCAGGCCGCCCTTGGTCGCGGCGTAGGCGGCCTCGTCGCGGACCCCGACCTGGCCGGCCATCGAGCCGATCAGCACGATCCGCCCGTGCCGCCGCTCCAGCATCCCGGGCAGCAGCAGCCGGGCCAGGCGCAGCGGTGCGGCCAGGTTGACCTCCATCATGCGGTCGAGGGTGTCGGCGGGCGTCCCCGCGAACGGCCCGCGCCAGCCGAGGCCGGCCCCGGCGACCAGGACGTCCACGCGCCCGGCCGCCGCGAGGGCGCGTTCGGCGAGGCGTTCGGCGCCGTCGGGCTTCGCGAGGTCCTGCAGGAGCGGTGTCCCGCCGGTGCGGGCGGCAACGGCGTCCAGGCGGTCCCGGTCGGTGCCGGAGAGCACCGTGTGCCAACCGGCCGCGGCGAGCCGGATCGCGGTCGCCTCGCCGATCCCGGACGAGGCGCCCGTGACGAGCGCGGTCTGGGTTCGCGGTCGCTGCTCCGTCATGCTCACCTGCCGGCCTTCCGCGGTTCGCCGTCCGTTTTGTCCGGCAAGCCACCTTCGCACGGCGGGCCCGGACGGGCGAGCGGGGCCGCCTCCGCGACGGTCCCGGCCCCCGCGGCGGGCGCGGAACCCACGGTGGGCGCGGAGCCCGCAGCCGGGGCGGCGGGCGGCCGCTGCTCGACCTCGCCGAAGCGGGACAGCAGGAAGGTGCCGCCGACCGCGACCGCGAACCCGGTCACCGCCGCCCACCCCTGGCCCGGCCGAGCGGCGTCGCCGAGCAGCCAGACGCCCACGAAGGCCGGGCCGAAGGTCTCGGAGACCGTCCCGGCCGCCGTCGCCGCGGTCACCGTCCCGCGCTGCAGCGCCAGCGCGTACGCGACGTAGCCGCCGAGGCCGCCGATCGCCAGCGCGTACGCGGCCGGGTCGGCGAACACCTCCCAGGGCGCGGAGACGTCCAGCACCCGGACGGCGAGGCTGGTGACCCCGAAGCCCACACCCGCCAGCAGGCCGAGCCCGGCCGCGGCGGCGGTGCCCTTCCGGCGGGCCAGCAGGGCGGTGAGCAGCAGCATCAGCAGGGTCGTCGCGAGCAGCGCCCAGTGGAAGGCGGGGCCCGCGTGGTCCCGCCCCTCGCGTCCGGAGCCGGCCGCCAGCAGCGTCAGCCCGGCGACCACCGCCGTGATGCCGACCGTGTCGGTCCGGTGCAGCCGGGCACCCAGCAGCCAGACGGCCGCGACCGCGGTCACCGCGAGGCTGGCGTTGGTCACCGCCTGGACGAGGAACAGCGGCAGGGTGCGCAGTGCGACGATGCTCAGCCCGAAGCCGACGATGTCGAGCGCCGTCCCGAGGGCGAACTCCCAGGAGCGCGCCAGCCCGGCCAGCCAGCCCACCCGCACCCGGTCGGTCGTGGGGACCTCCCGCGCCCCCCGCGCCTGGAACACGGCGCCGAAGCCGAAGCAGGCGGTGGCGACCAGTGCGGTGGTGAGCCCCAACAGCAGCATCGCACCCTGCCTTCCGGGGACGGCCCCCTCCCCCAGTCTGTCCCCGCCCGCGCAGCACCGCAGGCGAGAGGGCTCGGGTGGGGACGTGGCTGGGACGGGGGCGGCGCGAGCGTGGGGCGAGAGCGGTGTGAGGCAAGAGCGCGACGGCGGGCCCGGGTCAGTGCTGGTGGCCGTCCGGGGCCGAGGTGGCAGCGGGCGTGGTGGGGGCGGACGCGGCGGGGGCCGGGGCGGTCTGCGGGGTGCCGGCGGCCGGGAGGGTGAAGGCGACGGTGCGGACGGTGTCGCCGTGGCGGAAGTCGAGGAAGAGCCGGTAGTCGCCGGGGCTGGGGGCGGTGGTGGTGAAGGCGATCTCCGGGCCGGGGGTGGTCGTGTCGGGGTGGACGTGCAGGTAGGCGAGGTCGCCGGCGCGGAGGGCGACCAGGTGGCCGTAGGCGCCGAGGTAGGGCTGCAGGTCGGTGACGGGGCGGCCGTCCTTGCTGACGGTGAGGGTGAGCCGGCCGGCCCGGCCGGGGGTGAGGTCTCCGCCCAGGGTGACGGTGTAGCCGTCGACGGTGGCGGTGCGGCCGGTGGCGGGCAGCGGGGCGGGGCGCAGGTCGCCGGCGGCGTGCAGGTCGGCGCCCAGGGTGAGGCCCTGGCCGGCGCCGAGGGGGGTGAAGTCGGCGAAGACCCGGTACTCGCCGGCGGCGGGCAGCGCCACGGGGGTGCTCCAGGTGCCGTCGGCCGCCCGGGCGGGGTGGAGGTGCTGGAAGGTGGAGAGGTCGCGCGGGGCGACGATCAGGTGCAGGTCCTTCTCGTGCGCGGGCCGGTAGGCGGTGAGCGGGGTGCCGTCCGGGCCGAGGATCCGGAAGCGCAGGTCGGCGGGGGCGCCGGCGGTGACGTGGGCGTTGTCGAGGCTGAGCGTGTAGCCGCGCTCGCTGATCTGCAGGCCGCCGGGGAGGTGTTCGGCGGTCGGCGCGGCGGGGGCGGAGGTGGCGGCGGGGGCGGCGGCGCCCTGGTGTCCGGTGTGGGCGGCGGCGGGCCTGGGGGCGGGGTCTCCCCCGGCCGCGTGGCCGATGCCGTACGCGGCGCCGAAGGCGGTGGCGAGGCCGGCGGTGAAGGCGGTGATCCTCAGGGCGGTGTTCACGGTGGTACTCCTCCGTCACGGAAGGGCGGGCGGGGCGGGTGCCCGGGCGGCTGCGTTGCCACCCCTGCAGTAGATACCCCCCAGGGGTATGAAGTCAAGGCGGATCGGATCCGGTTCGAGGGTTGCGCCAGATACCCCCCCTGGGTATAAATGAAGCACCGCCGAGCGATACCCCCACCGGGTATCACAGGCCACCACCGCGCCCCGCTCCCGCCGGGGCCCGTCCATCGGAGTCACCCATGTCCTGCTGCTCCACCGAAGGCACCTGCTCGACCGCCACCGCCACCGCCCCGGCACCCGCCGCCGTCACCACCGTCTACGCCGTCGCCGGGATGACCTGCGGCCACTGCGAGCAGGCCGTCGGCGCCGCTCTGGGCGCCCTGACCGGCGTCTCCGCCGTCACCGTCGACGTGCGGGCCGGCCTGGTCACCGTCGCCTCCGCCACCGAGCCCGACGACGACGCCGTCCGCGCCGCCGTCGACGAGGCCGGCTACGCGCTGACCGGCCGGGCCTGACCGACCACCCGACGCGGCCCGGGCCCCGACCGCCCCGAAAACCCCGAGGGGGTATCCGGGGCCCGGCCGCCGCCACCCCGTCCCGTCCCGGAACGACCCACGAGGAGCCCAGATGACCACCCAGGCCCCCGCCTCCACCGAGGTGGAACTCCAGATCGGCGGCATGACCTGCGCCTCGTGCGCCGCCCGGATCGAGAAGAAGCTCAACCGCATGGACGGCGTCACCGCCACCGTCAACTACGCCACCGAGAAGGCCCGGGTGACCGTGGCGGACGGCGTCGGCGTCGCCGACCTGATCGCCACCGTCGAGGCGACCGGCTACACCGCCGCCGTCCCCCGCCCGGCCGCCGACCCGGCCGCCGCCGACGGACGGCCCGCCGAGGAGGCCGACGAGCTGGCCCCGTTGCGGCAGCGGCTGGTCACCTCGCTCGTCCTGGCCGTGCCGGTGATCGCCATGGCGATGGTGCCGGCCCTCCAGTTCGACCACTGGCAGTGGCTCTCGCTCACCCTCGCCGCGCCGGTGGTCACCTACGCCGCCTGGCCGTTCCACCGGGCCGCCTGGACCAACGCCCGGCACGGCGCCGCCACCATGGACACCCTCGTCTCGCTGGGCACCGCCGCCGCGTTCCTCTGGTCGCTGTGGGCGCTGTTCCTCGGGAAGGCCGGCACGGCCGGCATGCGGCACGGCTTCGAGTTCACCATCGCCCGCACCGACGGCTCGGCCAACATCTACCTGGAGGCCGCGGCCGGCGTCACCGCCTTCATCCTGGCCGGGCGCTACTTCGAGGCCCGCTCCAAGCGGACCGCGGGCGCCGCGCTGAAGGCCCTGCTGGAGCTCGGGGCCAAGGACGTCACCGTGCTGCGCAACGGCGCGGAGGTCCGCATTCCCACCGCGGAACTGCAGGTCGGCGAGCTGTTCGTGGTCCGGCCCGGCGAGAAGATCGCCACCGACGGCGTGGTCGAGCAGGGCGCCTCCGCCGTGGACGCCTCCATGCTCACCGGCGAGTCGGTGCCCGTCGAGGTCACGGTCGGCGACGCCGTCACCGGCGCCACCGTCAACGCCGGCGGGCGCCTGATCGTCCGCGCCACCCGGATCGGCGCCGACACCCAGCTCTCCCGGATGGCCCGCCTGGTCGAGGACGCCCAGAACGGCAAGGCCGCCGCCCAGCGCCTCGCCGACCGGATCTCCGCCGTCTTCGTCCCGGTCGTGATCACCCTCGCCCTGGCCACCCTCGGCTACTGGCTCGGCACCGGCGAGGGCTGGACCGCCGCCTTCACCGCCGCCGTCGCCGTCCTGATCATCGCCTGCCCCTGCGCGCTGGGCCTGGCCACCCCGACCGCGCTGTTGGTCGGCACCGGCCGCGGCGCCCAGCTCGGCATCCTCATCAAGGGCCCCGAGGTCCTGGAGTCCACCCGCCGGGTCGACACCGTGCTGCTCGACAAGACCGGCACCGTCACCACCGGCCGGATGAGCCTGCTCGCCGTCCGCACCGCCGAGGGCACCACCGAGGAGGAGGCGCTGCGGCTGGCCGGCGCCCTGGAGCACGCCTCCGAGCACCCCGTCGCCGCCGCGATCGCCGGCGCCGCCGCCCAGCGGCTCGGCACCCTGCCCGCCGTCGAAGGCTTCGAGAACGTCCCCGGCCTCGGCGTCCAGGGCGTCGTCGACGGCCACGCCGTGGTGGCCGGCCGCGAGCAGCTACTCGGCGAGTGGTCGCAGTACCTGCCCGCGGAGCTGGCCGCGGCCAAGCGCACCGCCGAGGCCGCCGGGCGGACCGCGATCGCGGTCGGCTGGGACGGCGAGGCCCGGGCCGTGCTGGAGGTGGCCGACGCGGTCAAGGAGACCAGCGCCGAGGCGATCGCCCGGCTGCGTGCCCTCGGCCTGACCCCGGTGCTGCTGACCGGTGACAACCGGGCGGTCGCCGAGGCCGTCGCCGCCGAGGTCGGCATCGCCCCCGAGCACGTGATCGCCGAGGTGCTGCCGCAGGACAAGGTCGACACCGTCGCCCGGCTGCAGGCCGAGGGCCGGGTCGTCGCGATGGTCGGCGACGGGGTCAACGACGCCGCCGCCCTCGCCCGGGCCGACCTCGGGCTCGCCATGGGCACCGGGACCGACGCCGCCATCGAGGCGGGCGACCTCACCCTCGTCCGGGGCGACCTGCGGGCCGCGGCCGACGCCATCCGGCTCTCCCGCCGCACCCTGGCCACCATCAGGGGCAACCTGTTCTGGGCCTTCGGCTACAACGTCGCCGCGCTCCCGCTGGCGGCCGCCGGCCTCCTCAACCCGATGATCGCCGGCGCCGCGATGGCCTTCTCCTCGGTCTTCGTGGTCGGCAACAGCCTCCGCCTGCGCACCTTCCGGGCCGGCTGACCCGCACGCCCCGTACCGCCCCGTACCGCCC
>NZ_JBSGXP010000241.1:0-6460 GCF_053610105.1 Kitasatospora sp. NPDC054939
TGTGTGGGGGGTGGTGGGTCCGGTGCCGGGGAGTTTCGGCAGGGGGCCGCGGCGTTCGCCGCCGTCGTCGGGTGGTGTGCCGCCGAAGAGGCCGGTGAGTGCGGCGGCGGCTTGGCCGAGCCAGGTGCCGATGATCGCGCCGGCGGCGGCGACGGCGGCTCCGACCGCGGAGTTGGCGAGGAGTTTGCCGATGCCGGTGCACTCCAGCCAGGGCACGCCCATTTCCTTGCACTCGGCCCAGCCCGCGTCGTCCGCCGAGGCCGGCGGCGCCTGGGCCAGCAGCACAAACCCCACCGCCGTACCGAGCAGCAGCACCACCGCCACTGCGACTCCGGCGGAGGGCGGGCGGCCGAACACTCCGATCAGGACCGCGGCCAGGGCGAAGAGTCCGGCCAGCGCCAGCTTCAGCCACAGGGACGGCAGCAGGAAGGCCAGGAGCAGCGCCGCGGCCGACCCCAGCAGCCCCACCGTCATACCGGTGACGCCGCCGACCTTGTGCCGCCGGGTGGGGGCGATCCGCTGGACCAGCACCGACCACAGGTGGTGGATGGCGCTGGAGATGACGCTCCCCAGCACCCCGGGGATCACCGTGAGCAGTCCGATCGCGAGCATCGCGCCCAGCGAGGGTGACACAACGGTGGCGGCGATCATGCTGATCGCCGCGCCCCAGAGCAGGTGGACGTAGGCGGCGCGGTCGCCGCGTACCAGTCCGGTCAGGGCGGTGGGTACCCCCCGCACGCCGGTCAGGAAGGCCCGGGTGCCCATCGCCCGCCAGTAGCCGGCCACGCCGAAGATCACGGTGCTGCACAGGCCCCAGAACAACGCGCCCTGGACGAAGGTGCCGTCACTGGTCACCGGCGAGCCGGACGGCACGTTCGTCCCCTCGTAGCGCACGGCCATCAGCCACGCGTTGCCCACATAGCCGAACACCCCACCGATCAGCGCGCTCACCAGCGCACTCCATCCGTGCCCGCGCAACCACCCCGGCAACTGCCGCACCAACGGCCCCGGACCGGGTCGTACGGCCTGCGGCTGCACAGCGGGACCGGTCACGTCATCCCTCCGACCGCGTCCGACGTGGTGGCGGGGGTGGGACGGCCGTCGGGCGAGGAGGCCGCGGCGGTGCACACCTGCGGCGGTGCACACCTGCGGTCGGCGGCCCGTGGAGTGGCCCGGCGAACGGCCACCCCGTATTCGACGCTACTCCCCGGCCGGACGACCGCAACCAGCTCCCGCCGCCCCGTCGGCTGCCGTGATTGGTGACCCCGGAAGGGCAGCAGGAGACTGGAGGAGGGGCCCACCGAAGGGGGTGCCGGATGAGCAGACTGCTGGGCGGGCGCTACCGGTTGGGCGACCGGCTCGGGCCCGGCGGGGCGGGCACGGTGTGGCGGGCCCACGACGAACTGCTCGACCGGGACGTCGCGGTGAAGGAGCTGGACGTCGGCGGACTGTCCGGGGAGGAGTTCGCCAGGCTCCGGGACCGGATGCAACGCGAGACCCGGGCGGTGGCCGGGCACCCCGGCGTCGTCACCGTGCACGAGGTGATCGAACAGGACGACCGGCCCTGGATCGTGATGGAGCTGGTCGACGGCCGCCCGCTCACCGACGTGATCGCCTCGGACGGCCCGCTGCCGCCGGGGGACACCGCCCGCATCGGCGCGCAGGTGCTGTCCGTCCTCGACCGGGCCCACCGGGCGGGCGTGGTGCACCGGGACGTCAGTCCTGCCACGGTGCTGGTCGAACCGGGCGGTCGCGCCGTGCTCACCGGCTTCGGTGTCGCGGCGTTCGAGGAGTCCACGCCGACCGCCGACGGCGTCGGCGGGCCGGGCTCACCCGACTACCTGGCCCCGGAACGCGTGACCGGACGGGACCCGGGCCCGGCCTCCGACGTGTGGTCGCTGGGCGCCACCCTGTACACGGCGGTGGAGGGCCGGCCGCCGTTCGCCCGCCCGACGTCCGGCGGCACCCTGCACGCCGCGGTCGAGGACACCCCGCCCGGGCCGCGGCGCGCCGGACCGCTCGGGCCGGCCGTCGCGGCCCTGCTGCGCAAGGAACCGGAGGCGCGGCCGACCACCGACCAGGCACACCGGCTGCTCGCGGCGGTGGCCTCCGGGAGCCTGCCGGGGGCGGCCGCCTCCTACGGCCCGGTGGCAGCGGAGGACCGGCCCGGGGGGTCGGAGGCCGAAACGGCCCCCCTCGCGGCGGCGGCCGGCGAGGGAACGGGGGAGGGCGGACACCGACGGGGACGGCCGTCCGGGGTGCTGGTGACGGCCGCGGTCCTGCTGCTGCTCCTCTCGGCCGCCGGACTGATGTACGGACTGGTCAACGGCGACGGCATGACACTGACGGTCGCGCTCGCCTGGGTCGGCCTGGGCGTGGCGGCGGCGGTTCTGCTGGCCGCGCTCCACCGCAGCGGGCAGGACGCCGCCGCCGTCGCCGGGGCCGTCGTTCTGCTCGCGGCGGTCGGCGGCGTGTACGGCTGGTCCCACGGCGCCGAACGGGCACCGGTCGCCCTCGCGGCGGCCGTCGGCCTCGTGGCGGCGGCCGTGATGGCCGTCCTGCTGCACCGGGGCGGCAGGACCGGGGCCGCGGTGGCCGCGCTGCTGGTCCCGCTGCTGTCGGCGGGCGGCCTCGCGTCCGCGATGTACGGGGACTTCTGGTACCGGACCTCCGTACCGGACCAGCCGACCACCGCCGTCGCCCCGGTCACGCCGGCCACCCCGACCGCCCCGACTGCTCCGACGGCCCCGGCCGAGCCCGTGACACCGACCGCACCCGCGCCCGGCACCCCGACCGCGCCCACGACGACGGCACCGACTCCGACACCGACGACACCGACCCCGACGACACCTCCGCCCGGCTCGCCGGGTACGTCCCCGGCCCCCTTCGGGTACCAGTGGGTCGACGACCCGGCGGGTTTCCGGGTCGCGGTGCCCCAGGGCTGGCCCCGCACCGTGGCGGACCCGTGGATCCTCTACACCCCGGACGCCAACGACCATCTGCTGAGCTTCTCGGTGCGCCCGGGCGCCGGCGTGGTTCCCGGAAGCCATCTCCTCGCGCTGGAGCAGGAGAGCGGCATCCCCTTGGCCGACTACCGGCGGATCGCCCTCACGGCGAACACCTACCAGGGCGGCCCGGGAGCCCTGTGGGAGTTCACCTGGACCGCCGCCGGCCAGCCGCGGCACGCGGCCGTCCAGGCGTACATCGCCCCGAACGGCAACGAGTACCTGATCTACGTGGCCTACCCCGAGGTCGACTGGCCGGCGGGCCTGCAGCTCTTCGACTCCGTCCTGACGACGTTCACCCCCCGGTGACCCCCGCCCCGGTGACCGCCTCACCCCGCCGGGGAGTCACCCCAGCGGTTCCATCGCCCGGCCGTCGACCCAGGCCGACCAGCCGTTGGAGCAGACGATGTGCGCCCACTCGCCGGCCCGTTCGAGCAGCCGGAGCTCGACCCTGGCGTCGATGCGGGCGACGGGTTCCCGGGCCGGGTCGGGTTCGGACCAGGCGGCCATGCCGCCCTCCGGGACCAGGTGGGTGGGCTGCCACACCGGCTCGGCGGCCGCCGGAGCCGGAGCCGGGGCCGTCGGAGCCGCAGGCACGGCCACCGGGGCGTAGACCTCCTCGGGCAGCGCCGGCACCGGGAGCGGTCGGAGGAAGTCGTCGGCCAGCGCCACCGCGTCGGCCGGCGAGAGGGAGCGCAGCGCGAAGCGGGCCCGGGACCAGTCCGGTTCCGCCGTGCGGACCACCTCGGTCAGACCGTCGCTGAGGACGGTCCACAGCACCGGCTGGGTGACCAGGAAGAGCAGCAGTTCCTCCTGCCCGCCGGGCCGCCCGTCCTCCCACCCGGTGAGCTGGATGTCGTGCAGCGCCAGCAGCACGGTCCAGGTGAAGAGGGTGCCGGCGAAGACCGAGAAGGCGAGCGAGGGTTCGTAGCGGGGGTCGGCGGCCGTGCCGGTCCGCTCCAGCTGCCCGGCCTCCGCGTACCGGCGCAGCTCCCGTCCGGCGAGGTCCTCCGTCACCGGCGGCAGGGTGATCCCGGTGCGGCCGCCGGGGTGGACGAGCAGCCCGAAGAGTTCGGCGAGCGCCCGGGTCAGCCAACGCCGGTCGGCCACCCGCAGGGCGTCCTGCTGCGCCTCCAGCACGTCCGCCGCGGAGAGGGCCAGCGGGGTGGGCGTGGGGCGCCGTCCGGCGAACGAGCGGAAGAAGCGGGTCTTGTACGCGTCGACGAGCGCCAGCAGGACGGCGAGCTGCCCGGCGTCCAGCTCCTCCTGCGGCGGGGGCACCGGGGCCCCGGCCGAGAACTGCAGCTGCGACTGCGTCCACCGGGCCAGGTCGCCGGAGGAGTACGGGGCCAGCAACTCGTAGTCGTGGTCCGGGCCGGGTGCCGGCCGCAACCCGGCGAACACGTCGCTGCCCAGCCGGGAGCCGTACAGCCGGCACGGGGCCGGGGCGCTGTCGAACAGGCCGGCCCGCAGCTCGACGACCCGGTCCGGCACCGCCAGCGGGAGCAGCGCGTCCCGGACGGTGGCCTCCGGCAGCTCCCGGAACGCCTCCAGCAGTTCGCCGGCGTCCCGTACGGCCCGGCGGTCCCCGTTGCCGCCCGCCCCCGCCCCGTCCTCGTCGGCGGTCGCGGACAGCGGGGAGAGCGGCGCCGGGGGAGGCAGTCCGAGATGCCGGACCATGGCCGCGAGCTCCGCCCGGTCCAGCGGGACGGCCCGGGTCAGGCCCAGGGGGATCGGTGCGGGCGGCCGGCCCCCGCCGGCGGTCGTGCCCGGGGCGGCCTCCCCATCCTCGGTGGGCAGCGGGCGCAGCAGGTCGAGCGCCTCCTCGGGCGGTGGGCTGCTGCCGAGCGGTTGCAGCACGCCGGTGTCCTTGAAGACGACCAGGGGACCCATTCCCAGCAGCGCGTCCTCGTCATCGCCGCTCTCCAGGTGCGCCCGCGAGTCGTACGGGAAGACCCAGCACCACTCCTCGTCGCCGGTCGCGTCATCGACCAGCACCAGGTCGAGCCGCATACCGGCCGACAGGTTGCGGACGTAGTCCAGGGCGATCCCGCGTGCTTCCGAGAATTCGATCATGTCGTCCATCCGTCCTGAGCCGTCAGTCCGTCCGCATGAAGGCGATGCCGACGACTCTGCTGAAGCTGCCCGGCTGGCCCGTCTGCCCGTCCAGGAACTTGATCTTTCCCCCGTCGTTGACCGCGTTGAAAACGTGGGCCGTCTGGGTCGGCGGGCCGCCGCCCGGCGGGCGTTTCGCCTGGAACAGGACGGCGACGACTCCCCGCGATCCCGGGCCCGCCGCCTTGAGATGGGATTCGATGGTGGTCCTGGACGCGGCCGGGGTGAACTTGCGGCCGTAGATGGCCTGCATCTCTCCGGCCGACATCCCGGTCGACGGCGGAGCGGGAGGCAGCGGGGGTCTTCCGGCGAGTTTCGCGTCGACCGCGATCGTCGTGTTGGGGCAGTTCATCCAGGTGTTGATGGCCGTCCGCGAGCCGCCGGGGATGTCCTGCGTCGCAGGAATGGTCTCCCCTGCGTACGGATGCGGACGGATTCGCTTGGCCTTGAAATCCCAGTAGTTGTCCGGGTAGACCGTGGCGCCCTTCGTGAAGCCGCGGCCCTGGTGCGACCGGTAGGGGTTGACGTCCTTCAGGTAGTCCTGAGGGTTGGTGATCGCCTCCTTGCCCGCGATGCGGGAGGCACCCTGCTGGAGCGGCCCGGGAGCCGTCGGCCCGGCCGTGCCCATCGGCCCGACCGTGCCCGCCGGCCGGGCCGCCGCCCCCGGAGTGGACGGCCGGGGGACTGTCGAGGTGGCGGGGCCGACGTTCCGGGCCCCCAGTGTGGCGAGTGTCGCCGCCTTGCCCAGGTCCTGCACCACGGCCAGGCCGACGCCCAGGAGACTGCCCCGGCCCTTGGCGACGTCGACCAGGGCCTCGACGGTGTCCAGGCCGGGCACGGCTGCCCGGGCGGTACCCCAGAGCGCGCCGGGTACGCCGCCCTGGGCATGGCCCGCCTTGGCGCCCTGGAGCATGCCGGAGCCGAGCGTGAGCGCGCCGACCTGCGCCGCGGTGGCCAGCCCGAGCCCGACGGCCGCGGTCGACACCAGGGCCATGCCGGCCGCCGCGGTCGCCTGCTTGGCGGTCGTGGCGACGGCGTCGAGGTCCGCGATGTCGCCCTCGGCGGCCGCCGCCCGCGCCTCCGCCCCGCCCTGGGCCTGCTGGAACACCACATTCGTCAGCTTGCGGAGCCGGCCCTCCTTGTCGGTGCCGGGTTGGCCCTCCTGGATCTTGGTGAGGACCCGGTTGGCGGCCTCCTGCTGGCCGGCCGGCAGTCGGCCGATCAGATTGTTGAGGGCATTCGCCTGGGCCTCGATGCGGCCGAGGCTCTTGATGTAGTCGGTGTAGTCCTGTTCCTCCTTGCGGCCTTTCTTCATCTTGTCGATGAGGTCGGTCATGCCG
>NZ_JBSGXP010000242.1:0-6345 GCF_053610105.1 Kitasatospora sp. NPDC054939
CGCCGGCCAGGGCGCCGGACACACCCTGCTCGACACCGGCACCGTCCGCGAACAGATCACCCAGGGCTGGCGAACCCTCGCCCTCTGACCGAACGATCAAGCCGCGCTGCGCCTTCGGGCGCCCTCGGCGGCGATGAAGGCCCGCCCCGATGGGCGACCCCCGTCCGGTGAGCCGGGCCCGTCGTGTCTCAGGCGGCGCGGACCACCCGGATCTTCGACTGCTTGTGCGGCAGCAGCTCCCAGTCGGCCATCAGCTCGGCGCGCAGCCCGTACCGGCCGGCCAGCGCGATCAGTGACTCGGCCCGGTAGTAGAAGTCCTCGCGCAGTACCTGGTGCTCGGTGCCCTCGGTGCGGTCGAAGGTGAAGTCGAAGAACCCCTCGGGGTGCAGGATCCGGCCGATGTTGGCCAGGCACTGCTCGATGACCTCACGCGGCGAGTGCGAGAACACGCTGTGGGCGTGGACGACGGTGAAGTACCGGTCCGGGAGCCAGGCGAGGTCGAGGTCCCGCACCAGGCCGAGGTTCGGCACCTTCTCCTGGAGGCCGAATTCGACGACGGTGCGCCGGGCCGCGAGCAGGATGTCGGGCGAGATGTCGATGCCGTGGTAGTGGCCGGGTGCCAGGTGGTCGATGAACCGCCAGCCCGCCCGCAGGTTGCCGCAGCCGATCTCCAGCATGCGGTCCGTGGACCGCAGACCATGGCCGACCAGGTAGTCGTACTGCAGCTTGCCGAGGGCGAGCCAGTGCTCGCGGTCCCCGCTGCCGACCGCGCGGTCGGCGCTGCGCGCGGTGTCCGAGCGCATCACCGCCCGGTAGTAGCCGATGTGGTCGGGCGAGGTGAGGCGCAGCCAGGTGTCACGGGCCAGCCGTCGGGTGTGCGGCAGGATCCGGCGCGGGTGACGCAGGGCGTAGCGGGCCTGGTAGAGCTTGCTGGACCGGTTCGGCATGCCGTCACGCTACGGGCGGCCTCGTGTCGCCGCCGCCGCTGCGGCGTCTGATTGGGCCGGCCGGTGCGCACTGCTGCTGCGTTCGGCGTACCGGTGTGGCCGGCACCGGCTCCGGCGCTGCCCGCGCGGTCGGCTGCACGGGTGGGGGCGGCGCGGCTGCTTTCGCCGAGTCGGCAGCGCTGCACGGCGTGTACGGGCTGGCGACGGGGTCCGGGGCGGTCCACAATCGCTCGTGAGGGCTCTGTTCCACCCTGCCTTTGGAGGGGCGATCCCATGGATGTCCCGCTCTGGCTGTGGGCGGCGTTCGCCGTCACCGTGATCGTCTCGCTGGCGGTGGACCTGCTGGCGCACCGGGAAGCGCATGTCATCGGCTTCAAGGAGGCCGCCGCCTGGAGCGGGGTGTGGGTCGGGCTCGCCATGGTGTTCGGCGCCGTCGTCTTCCTGGTCCTCGGTACGACGCCCGGCGTGGAGTACACGACTGCGTGGCTGCTGGAGAAGAGCCTGTCGGTCGACAACCTGTTCGTCTTCGCGCTGATCTTCGCCTACTTCCGGGTGCCGCGCGCCTACCAGCACCGCGTGCTGTTCTACGGCGTGATGGGTGCGCTGGTGTTCCGCGGGATCTTCCTGGCCGCCGGTGTGGCGGTGGTCAGCCGCTTCACCGCGGTGCTGTTCGTGTTCGCGGCGATCCTGTTCTACAGCACCTACAAGATCCTCAAAGGGGAGGACGAGAGCTTCGATCCGGGCAAGAGCTTCGCGGTGCGGCTGCTGCGCAAGGTCGTTCCCGTCCGCGACGAGTACGCCGGGATGAGGTTCTTCGTCAAGGAGGCCGGCAAGCGCGTCGCGACCCCGCTGCTCGCCGTGGTCGCCGCGATCGAGGCGGCCGACCTGGTCTTCGCCGTCGACAGCGTGCCCGCCGTGCTGGCGGTCAGCGACGACGCGTTCATCGTCTACACGAGCAACGCGTTCGCCATCCTCGGGCTGCGGGCGCTGTACTTCCTGCTCGCGGGCCTGCTGGACCGGTTCCACTACCTGAGCAAGGGCCTCGCGCTGATCCTCTCCTTCATCGGCGTGAAGCTGATCCTGCAGGCCTCCCACGAGATCTTCTCCACCAGCATCCCCGAGATCCCGTCCCCGCTCAGCCTGGCCGTGATCGTCACGGTCCTGGCGGTGTCGATCGTGCTGAGCATCCGGCGCCCTCCCCGGGGCGAGACCGAGGGCCCTTTCCCTGCCGCCGGGACGCAGAACGGGGACCGGGCCGGTGCCGAGCGGGGGGCCCGGAAGGAGCCGGACCTCGTACGCGACGACGACCCGCCGCCCGGCGAACCACCCCGGCCGCCCGAACCGCCCAAGGCGTAGCCGCACAGTCCCCTCGGCGGCCTGTGCGCTCAGGACAGGGCCGTGACCAGGGGGTGCCGGTCGTCGATGGTCAGGTGCTTCCAGAAGTCGGGCGGCGGCCCCCTCCAGAAGAACTCCAGCGCGTTGCCCGCCCGCGCGATGAGTTCGAGGTTGCCGCCCGGCCGGCCGTCGCGGCCGCCGAAGGTGCTCTGGATCATGCTGACGGCGCCGACGTCCAGGTCCCGGGCGATCGTGTACGGCAGGGTCCAGGGCATCCCGCGCAGGTCGTTGCGGCGCCGTAGGAACATCAGGCCGCCGCCGGCCGCCGGGCACACCAGGTGGAAGTCCCCGGGCTGGCCCAGCCGCTCCTGCAGCAGCACCGGGTTGCCGCGCACGCCGCCCGCGAGCGGCTCCGCCGCCACCTGCCAGTCCGCGGGCTCGCCCGTCTCGTTCCACAGGAACCGCAACCGCTCCCCCACCCGCGCCACCACTTCCAAGCTCCCCCGCCCCTCCCCGAGATCGCTCTCCACCATCCCCACGGCCCCCACCGCCCCGAGGTCCGGCAGGACGCGGGCCGGCAGGTCCCACGGGAGGCCGGCCGTGTCGTTCCTGCGCCGCAGATGGACGAGGCCGGTGTCCTCGGCGGGGCAGAGGAACGCGAAGTCGCCGCCGCCGCCCGGCCGGTCCTGGACGAGCGCCGGTGTGCCCGTGACCTGCGTTCCGTGGGCCGCGCCGGCCGCGATCAGCCGTGCCTCGTCGACCTCCAGCCCCGCTACGGCCTTCTCCTGGTGCGGCTGTGGCCGCTCGATGTCGAAGAGGCGGACGTCCTCGTCGTCGCGGACGTAGAGCACCGGCGTGGCCCAGGCGAGGCTGTCGTCGTCCTGCAGCAGCAGGGCGAGCCGACCCTGGTGCACGGCCACGTCGATCGGGCGGCGCAGCCCGACCAGGGCCTGGTAGAAGAACCGGGCGAAGACGATCGCGGCGTCGTCGGTGACCTTGAACTGCATGGCCACCACGGCCGGAACGTACTCCAGGAGCGCTCCCGCGACGCTGGAGAAGACGTCCTGGCCGCCCGCGGCTCCGGTCTCGCAGCCGTTCAGGACCACCAGTTGCGGCCTAGGGTGCGCTGCCCCGATCACCAGGCCCAGGGTTTCGGCGTGGATTCCCCGCACCCTGCCACGGCCGTCGCCGAAGAGCAGCACGCCTTCCCGTCTGGCTTCGTCGTAGCCGCCGTGGCCCACGTAGTGGAGGACCTGGCAGCCGCCGTTCAACGCCCCCAGCATCGGCTGCCAGTCCTTGACGGTCAACCAGTCCAGTCGGGCGAGGTCGTCCTGCTCCAGCGCCGCCATGCTGCGTTTCAGGTCGCGGTGTTCCCTGCGGATGTCCAGCCGGGGCTTGCCCGGTGTCTGGGAGGCCACGGCGAGCACCCGGAGGGGTGCGGTCACGGCGAGCGGCGCGACGCTCCGGGCCGGGTCGACCCGGCGTACGACCTCGTGGTCCAGGCACAGGTAGCCGAACTCCTCGCTGTGCATCAGCTCCCACGGGAGCGCGGTCAGCTCCGGGTCGTCCAGGTGGAGCAGCATCCGCAGCGGGCGGCCCCGCGCGGCCGCGGCGCGCCGGGTGCCGGCGTACAACGTGCGCACCTCGCCGGGGAGGGCCGCCTCGAACAGCCGGTCGCCGATCTGCCGGGCGGTCTCGCCCCGGAGGGAGAACTCGTTCCGGCCCGACCTCGTCACGAGGTTCACTCTCCTCACCGGCAGTTGCAGGGTGCCTGCCGCCCTCCGGAGCTCCGCGACGTCCAGCGGGACGCCGTCGACCAGCGCGCCGGGGATGTCTCCCGCCTGCGCCCGGACCGAGTAGCGTCCCTCGTGGCCCGAGATCTCCAGTGACAGTGAGTCGCGCTCCATCGCTCGTCCTCCGCGCTCCCTCGGAGCGGGCGGCCTCAGTCGGCGGCGTCCGCACCGCCCGCGAGGTCGGTCTGCAGGGCCGCCACGGCCCGGTCCGCCGCGTCGTCGCCGATCAGCTCCACCTGCGCGGCCGGGGTCCCGCCGGGGACGTCCGTGACGTTCAGGTAGTCGACGCCGTGCCGGGTCAGGATCTCGCCGACGGCTGCGGCGTCGACGCCTTCGGGCAGGTCCAGGTGCAGGATCTGTCGCCCCTGCGCTTCTCCCCGGTGAACGTGCGCTTCTCCCCGGTGGACGACCGTGGGCCACTCGTGTTCGCCGCCGTTTCCGTTCGGGCCTGGCATGTCCCGCCTCCAATCACGGACAGTCACAGTTGGGTGATCACCGCCGCGAGGACGAGCGAGACCTCGGCCAGCAGCAGGAGGACGGCACACCGGTAGTACGTGGCGAGCGCTTTGATCCGCTTCTTGTTCTTGTTCAGGGTCTCCACCAGGTGCAGGACCAGCTCCCGGTCCACGGGAGGCGCCTGCGCCCCGCCCTCCCGCGCGTCGAGCACGTCGTGGACGCTGTGGCCGAACGTGAAGGTCCTCGGCCAGAGCACCATCATGACGAAGCAGCCCTGGACCAGGACGACGCACAGCAGGGAGACGGCCGCCCAGAGCGGGAAGTGGTTCGCGGCGCCGGGCCCGATCAGGCGCACGGACGACGAGAAGGTGACGACGAAGGCCGCGGTCGCGAAGATCCCGGTCGCCCTGGTACGAAGCCCGCCGACCGTACGATCCTGGGCGCCGAACAGGTCCATGGCCACCGTGTAGGCCAGCCTCACGCGCTCCTGCTCCGCCGTCCTGGCGGCAGCCTCGTCGGCGGCCTCGTCGGCGGCGGCCTTCGCCGCCGCGGCGCTGTCGGCTGCGGCGTCCGGTTCTGTGGAGTCCCGGGCGGCTCTCATCCTGCGCAGGCGCCAGAGCGCGTGTCGGCCGTTCATGACGCCCTCCTAGGATCGCTCCGACCCAGCCCCGAGGTGCGCACTCGTACGTCTCTGACCTTCTTCTTCACGATAGTCGCGGCCCAGCAGGGTGTCGACGGGCGGCCGGAGTCGACCCCGTGGCGAAGGGGCGGGGTGGTGGCCATCAGCACCCGCGGGGCCCGCAGGGGTCTGCCGCTTGACCCACCCGAGTGCCATCCAGCCCCGCCACACCAGAGATCGTGCGGATACGGAGCAATTTCCGTGTGCAATGAGCCGTGCCCGTGCGGCCTCTTCTCGCGGGCCCGGCACGGCCTCTTTCACGGCCCCCTGACCCGCTGGAGCCCACCCATGCGCTCGTCCCTGTTCGCCGCGCTGCCCCTGGCCGCCGCGCTGCCGCTGACCCTGGTCACCGGCGCCGGCGCCGCCGCGGCGACCTCCGCCCCCTCCCCGACCACCGTCGCCGCAGCCGCCGACCCGACAGCGGACCGCGTGCCCGCCGCCGTGCCCGCCGCTCCGCCGGTGGAACTGCCCGGCGACTGCCCCGGCGGCAATCCCCCGGACGACCCGCAGGTCTACTACTGCGGCTACCCCGAACTCGGGCCGGCCGCACTGCCCCAGCAGGGGCCCGTGGCCGCGATGCTGACGGGGTACCACCGCTTCGGCGGCCTGGAGCCGACCCAGTTCCTGGACTGGTACCGGGAGGGCACCCGCTGGAAGTACCCGGACAACCGCGGCTTCACCGAGACCAACGGCACCGTCGACATGCACCGTACGACCCTGGAGACGGGCCGGCTCCTGGACCGCTTCGGCGCAGACACCGGCAAGTTCCTCGCCCCCGGCGGCACGCCCTACGCCAAGCGTGCCCTGCCCCCGGACTCCCTCAACGGGCCTGCGAACGACTACCACTGCTACACCGTCAGCCGGACGTTCCAGGTCCAGGACGGCACCACCGCCGCAGCCTTCGCCCAGCCCGGCTTCGGCCGGCAGCAGTGGCTCGACCCCGCCCTCAAGCCCGCGGACTTCGCCGAGGCCGAGACGTTCAACGTCGCCAACCTCGTCAAGCACGAATACCTGACGACCACCGCTCCCGAGCAGTGCGCGGCGGCCAGGGCGGCCGCCTCCACCTCCTGAGCCACCGCGGCCCGGGTCGGCAACGCCCGCGCCGTCCCGCGCCCGAGCGCCCGTTCCCCGGGGG
>NZ_JBSGXP010000243.1:0-6327 GCF_053610105.1 Kitasatospora sp. NPDC054939
GGCCCGCCGAGGAACTCGCACGCAGACTGCGGGCGGCGGTGGCCCCGGAGAGCGCGGCATGCCCGGCGGACGGCGCGCGGCGTGACCGGCCGGACCGGGACCGCCTCGCCGCGGCCATCAACCGCTGCCTGGGCCCCGCCCGACCCGGCCCGTGCCGCCAACTGGACGCCGCGCTGGTCCACGAGGCCGTGGAGGCCCTGCGGCGCACCGTGCCGCTGTGGGCGGACGAACCCCTCGGCACCGCCGCCCGCCGATTGTGGGAGTACCTCTACCTGTGCCTGCCGCTGACCGCGCTCGCGGCGGTGACGGGCGCCCCGGAAACCGCGCCGCCGCTCGACGGCACCTCGCCGTGTCCGGCGTGAGCGGCGCGGACGGTGTGTCGGGTGTCTCCGGCCTGGGCTCAGGCGCGGCGCACCCGACCGGCGGACGCCGGCACGGTGCCGGCCCGGCCTCGTGACCGCCGTGCGTTCCGCCGTCCGGGGCCGGAGCGCGGGGCGCCCGGCGCTGCGGGCGGCAGGACGGGCACCGCGCCGCCCGAATGCCGGCTCCGCTGCGCCGCCGCTGGGGGTTCACCCGACCGGCGGATCCGGCGACGCGTCCTCCTGGCGCTGCGCAGCGCCGCACGGCAGGGTGGTGCACATGTCCGACAACGCCGGGGACGCGTTCATCGCCGTCAGGCCCCGCCGTGTCGTGGTGGCCGGCATGCGGGAACTGTCCCGGCAGGCCGATGCGACCGCGCACGGTGCCCTGGGGGCCTGCCGCTGGGCCTTGGAGCCCCACCGGCCCGCCCCGGTCACCGGCCGCATCGTGGTCCTGCCGCTCGCCGAACTCGATCTCGCCGTGGAGGAGCGGGCCGCCATCAGTGCCGCCCGCAACCCGGACCTGCCGGACGCCGAGCGTGCGCGGGCCCGGGGCGCGGCGCGGGCCCTGGGCTGGATCCTCGGCTTCCAGCCCCTGGCCGGGTGACGGCCGTGCCGGCTCTCCCCGGCCCCGCCGCCGCGGGCCGTTACGTCCTGTGGCTGCGGGATGCGGCCGGGGCGGTGCACTCCGCCGTGGTGACCGCCAGCCGCCGCACCGGTCCGGCCGGGCACCGCATCTACGTCGACGACGGTGGCGGGCTGCAGGTCGAGATCACCGGAGGCGGCGAGCACCGCGTGCTGCGGTGCTCGGCCGGCCTGCGGATCACCTCGCTCGCCTGTCTGTCCTGACGGCCGCCCGGCCCGGCTCGCCTCGGGTGGCCGGGCGGGCGTGCGGCGGCTCAGGGCAGGAAAGCGTAGAACGGGCCGTCCGGGGCGTGGTTGCGGGAACTCAGCGTGACGTTGCGGCCCTGGAGATAGGCCCGGAACCACTCGCCGAAGGTCATCTCGTAGCGGGTCCAGGCCGGGCTGTCGAACTCCTGGACCACGACCCGCCAGGGCGACGACGGGTCGTCGGGGACGCGGAGGAAGACCGCTTCGCCCGTGGTGGCCGTCGCCACGGGTATCAGCTCACCGGGCGCCGTCCCCGCCGGGCTCGGCAGGAACTCCGCCATGTCGTCCTCGCGCCAGAGTTCGAGTTCCCGCCGGATGAAGTCGCCCAGGCTGTGGAGGAGATGGCCGGCGGGGTGCTTGAGGTACAGCTGGTTGTTGACCAGGACCGACCCGTAGGCGTCGATGATCGTGCGGAAGTCGGCGGGGAGTCCGCAGCCGAGGTCCCGCTCCAGTTCGATCCACGGGGCCGGGTCCGACCAGTTGAAGCGGGGTTCGCCCAACAGGGCCGTGATCTCCGGAAGTAGTGCCACCCTGGGGGTCCCTTCGGTACGTCGGGCTGCTGCCCGTACGGGAGTTGACTGCTCTGCGGGGCGACGGCCGTGCGGGTCGCCCTCGGCCGTCCGACACGGTCAGTCGGTTCGGGCGGGGCCCAGGGCGTCGTCCCCGAAGGCTGCGGCCAGGGCCTGGGTGACCAGGTCGGGCAGCGCGGGCCGGCCGTCCTCCTCGGCCCAGTGGACCAGGGCCGTGTGCAGGGCGGCCAGGCAGGCGCCCGTTGCCGCCCGGAGGCGGAGCGCCGCGGCGGGGCCGGTGGCGCCGCCGCCCCCGAGGGCGTCGACGATCGCCTGCTGGAGGGCGTAGTGGTTGTCGAGGTGCTTGGCGCGCAGGGCCGGTGTGTCGATCATGAGCCGCAGGCGGGCGAGGAGGAACCGGCCCTCCGCGGTCGGTTCGCCGCCGTCGCCGGTCAGTGTGGCCGCCGACTCGACGAGCGCGGTGCCGATCCGGCGGACCAGGGGCTGGTCGGCGGGTGACGCGGCGATCCGTTCGGCGACGAGCCGTCCGTGCCGGTCCGCGAGCACGAGGTCTTCCTTGGTCGGGAAGTGGCGGTAGACCGTCATGGGCGACACGCCCGCCGCCCGGGCGACGTCGGTCACGGTCGTCGCGTCGTAGCCGTGCTCGGTGAACAGCCGTACCGCGTGCGCCTGGACCGTGCGCTGCGTCTCGGCTCGCCGCTCGGCTCGCAGGGTTGAGTGCTGTTCGGGCATGTGGTAGACCCTACCTGACTGGTAGTCACTACCATATTGGTGGTGACTAACGGAAAGGGGTGGGCTGGATGAGCGGACAGCACGCAAGGACGGCCCTGGTGACCGGGGCGTCGCGCGGCATCGGACAGGCGATCGCCGTCCGGCTGGCGGCCAGGGGCGCAGCGGTGATCGTGCACTTCGGCACGGACGAGGAGGGCGCCCGGGCGACGGTCGCGACGATCGAGCGGGCGGGTGGCACCGCACTTGGCGCCGTCCGGGCGCAGCTGGGCGCGGACGACGACGTCGAGACGCTCTTCGCGGGAGCGGAGGCGGCGCTGGCCGGCCGCCCGCTCGACATCCTCGTCAACAATGCGGCCGCTGCGCCCGCCGGCCCGCTCGGCGCCACCACGCGGGCGGAGTTCGACCACCTCTTCGCGGTCAACGTGCGGACGCCGTACTTCAGCATCCAGCGGGCCCTGCCCCTGATGCGCGACGGCGGCCGGATCGTCACGATCTCCTCGGTGGCGACCCGGATGGCCAACCCCGCCCAGACCTCCTTCGCGATGACCAAGGGAGCGGTCGAGACGATGAGCCGGACGCTGGCCCAGGAACTCGGGGCCCGCGGGATCACGGTGAACGCCGTCGCCCCCGGGGCCACCCGGACCGCGACCAACACCGCCGTCTTCGAGCCGCCCGGCCTGGCCGAACTCATCGCCGACTCGACGGCGCTCGGCCGGCTCGGCGGGCCCGACGACGTCGCCGACGTGGTCGCGTTCCTCGCCTCCGAGGAGGCGCGCTGGATCACCGGGCAGGTCGTCGACGCGAGCGGCGGCCTGTTCCTGGGGCCCCGCGGCTGACGGCGGCTCGGACGGTCGGGGTCGGGGGAGGGGGTTACCCCCACCGTCCGTGGTCCGGCTGCCGGGATGGCCCGGTGGATCTTGAGTCGGGAGGGTGGACGCATCCGCATCCCCGAGGGAAGGAGCCCCTTTCGTGTTCACCTTGATGCAGGTCCGCCGCCGCGTGGCGCGCACCGCTGCCGTCGGCGCTCTCACCGTGGCGACGCTTGTCGGCCTCACGGCCGGCAGCGCCGGTGCGATCGTCAACGGGCGCGACGCCACCGAGCGCTATCCGTTCATGGCGACGATCCCGGAGTCGGCCCCGAGCGCCGGACTGTACGACGGCACCTGCGGGGCCTCGCTGATCGACCCGCAGTGGGTCCTGACGGCGGCCCACTGCGTGCAGGGCGACGGCCTCGAACTGGAGGGCATCGTCCGGATCGGCAGCGACCGCAGGAAGTCGGGGGGAACGGTCCGCGCCATCGAACGCATCGTCGTCCACCCCGGATACCTGAGCGGGGACGGGAAGGCCGCCAACAAGGACGACATCGCGCTGATCCGCCTCGACCGGCCGGTCGCCGAGAAGCCCGTCCGCATCGCCGACCGGGCCGGACGACCCGGCACCCCGACCCGCATCCTGGGATTCGGCACCACCGCCGACACCGAGCTGAGGTTCGCGGAGCGGCTGCAGGAACTCGACACCCGTACGGCGGCCCCGTCCGACTGCGCCGACGGCTACGCGGATCGTACCCGGCTGTGCACGGTCAGCCGGGTGCCCGGAGCCATGGCCTGCTTCGGCGACTCCGGCGGACCGCAGCTCCAACGCGGCAGGGGCGGACGGTGGGAGCTCATCGGCACCACCTCCGGCCCCGGAGCCCGGGGAGTCGCGTGCTCGGCCGGTCCGGGCCTCTACAGCGACGTGCCCGCGTACGCGCACTGGATCCGGACGACCGTTCGGCACCACGCCTGAGGTCCGGCGCGGGCCGGCCGTGCCGGGGGTGCCCCGGTACGGCCGGCCGCCGTTCGTCAGGCCGCAGGCCGACACCCCGAGCACCCCTCATGATGGTGCCCATGACGGACGAGCCCCTGACCATCTCCCTCGCCGAGCTTCGACAGGCGGTCGACGTGCTGCTGCGCCGCGTCGAGGCGGCGGCGGGCGGCGATGTCGTCGCCCTGGGGGCGGAGTACTTCTGGGCCGTCCCGCCGGACGAGCAGTACGACGTCGCAACCCCTCCCGGCGAGCTGACGATCGGGCAGCTGTCGGAGTCCTGGCAGCATCTGCGGGACCTCGTCGCCGAGCCCGACCGCGCGGTGGGGTACCACCTGGTGTGGCTCGCCGACGTCCTGCGGGCGATCGGCCGGGATCGTCCCGCGTAGGAGCCCGGTGGTGGTCCGCGTCGTGGAACTCCTACAAGCAGGAGTCGGCTGCCGAGGTGCTCGCTCCCGTCCCTCGCCTGGGCTGGGCCCGGGGCGGCCGTGGTGGGTGCCCGACCGGGCTGCGGGCGGGGGGTGGTCCTGTCGGGCGTGGGCCGCGAGGTTCCGCTGACCGGCCCCGCCGAGGCGTGTCCCCGGATTGACGGCCGGAGCGTGCGCAGCATTCCGCGGACGGCTCACATCAAGGCCGGCGAGTCGGGAGCGGAAACCCCGGCAGACCGGAATTCCCGACTTTCGGTCGGCAATCGTCGGCGCAGGGGCCGCCGAAGGAGTCGGATCCGGTTCGAGGCTGCCATCCATGCAGGTCAGGGCGGATTGTCAGTGGTCCGCCGTAGTGTGTAACCAACGTCGGAGGGGGCGCCGGAAACGGTGCCGGAAGAGACGTCACCATGGCGTTGGAAATGGGTGGAAGCATGTCTGCGAACAGGATCAACCACAAGGTCAACCACGTTTCGCTGGTGGTCGACAAGTCCGGCTCGATGCGTCAGCACGAGGCTCAGCTGGTGCGGGTGGTGGACGAGTTCGTGAAGGGCCTCCAGGAGGAGTCGGACCGGCTCGGGCACGAGACCCGGATCAGCCTCTACGCCTTCGACCACGAGGTGCAGAACCTCGTCTGGGACATGGACGTCAAGCACCTGCCGTCGCTGCGCGGTCTGTACCAGGTCGACAACGGGGCGACGGCGCTGATCGAGGCTGCGGTGAAGTCCATCGACGACCTGAAGAACATCTGGGAGGGCTACGGGGAGCACTCCTTCCTCCAGGTCGTGGTGACCGACGGCGAGGAGAACGCCTCCGGGTTCTCGGAGGTCGGCCGGATGCACACCCGCATGCCCGCCGGGAAGGGCCCCGCCGTCCTGCGCTCCTGGATGGAGCGGATCCACGGCGCGATGGACGCCCTGCCCGACCACTGGACGTCGGCGATCCTGGTCCCGAACTCGCTGGCCAAGCGCACGGCCCAGGAGTACGGCTTCCCGGCGGGCAACATCGCGATCTGGGACGCGGACTCCAGCAAGGGCGTGGAGGAGGCGATCGGCACGGTCAAGTCGGCGGCCACCAGCTTCCTGCGGGGGCGCGAGAAGGGCGTGCGCGGCACCAGGAACCTGTTCACCATGGGCCAGGACCTCAGCTCGGCCGACGTGACCGCCAACCTCGACGCGCTGGACCCCGGCAAGTACATCCTCGTCCCGGTGGACGAGCAGTTGCCGATCCGCGACTTCGTCACCGGCGCCGGCCACCCGTACAAGAGCGGCTGCGCGTTCTACGAGCTGTCCAAGCGCGAGAAGATCCAGGGGCGCAAGCAGCTCGCGGTGGCGGAGAAGGACCCGGTGACCGGCCGGATGACGGGTCGGGTGTTCTCGGGTCCGGCGGCCCGCCAGCTGCTCGGCCTGCCGGCGACGGAGGTGACCGTCAAGCCGGGTGACAACCCGTCGTACACCGTGTTCGTCCAGTCGACCTCCGTCAACCGGAAGCTGGTGGCCGGCACCAAGCTGCTGGTGATGCTGTAACCGAGGGCAGTGCGAAGCGCGGGTCCCCCGCACAGAGGTGCGGCGCGGCGAGGAGCCGCGC
>NZ_JBSGXP010000244.1:0-6302 GCF_053610105.1 Kitasatospora sp. NPDC054939
GCTGTTGAGTTCTCAAGGAACGGACACTTCCTTCGGACCGCCTTCCAGCGGGCCCTCCGGGCGCTTCGTTCTTTCGTGTTTCCAGCTTATCAGATCCGTTTGCCAGCTCTTAACCGGCGCTTTTCGAATCTGAAACCTGCTGTTAACCGTCGTCTTGCGGCGACTCGGCCAACCATAGCGGGTCGTCCGCCGGAGTGCGAATCGGGCCGCACCGGGTGTCACCCGTCCGGCGGCACCATTTGTTGCTCTCGCGAGCATATACAGCAATGGTCCGGATTCGCCAAGATGCCTGTAGAGTGCGGCGCATCGACCGAGAGGACTAGACCACTTGCGGCCGACGAACGGCCCGTCCAGGGGCGTCCGGGGAAGCCGGCGCGCCTCGCGGGTGCCGGGTCGGGACGGACGGGTGTGGCCCTTCGCGCGGGTGCGTCTGCACGCTGGTATGTCAGCAGATGTCCGAAGTTGACATGATTTACGCTTCAGTCGATGTCCTGCCGCTGTACGCGGCTGCACGCTGTACTGCGCACTTGGGAGGCTCAAACCATGACCACTGTGACGTCGCCGCTCACCGGCCGCGCCGTCGGGCTCGCCGCGGTGCCCGACCCCGTCTTCGCCGGTGCGATGGTCGGTCCCGGCACCGCCATCGACCCGGTGCGCCGACCCACCGAGGCGGTCGCCCCGGTGGACGGTGTCGTGGTGTCGATGCACCCGCACGCGTTCGTCGTGGTGGACGCGGACGGCCACGGGGTGCTGACCCACCTCGGGATCGACACCGTGCAGCTGAACGGCGAGGGCTTCGAGCTGCTCGTCGGCAAGGGCGACACCGTGGTGCGCGGCCAGGCCGTCATCAAGTGGGACCCCGCTGCCGTCGAGGCGGCCGGCAAGTCGCCGATCTCGCCGATCGTCGCGCTGGAGGCCGCCGCCGACGCGCTCGGTGACGTCGTGGAGAGCGGGGAGGTCGCCGTCGGCGACGCCCTGTTCGCCTGGAGCTGACGTACCGGGCGATCGCGCCCCTCTGTTATCCCCCGCCCCCGGGCCCGCTCGGCGCCCGGGGCTCGGGCGCGCGCCGGTGGACACCGTCGGCCGGCTCCGGACCCCCGCGAGGGGCCGTCCCGGAGCCGGCCCGCGGAGCCCGGCCTCGATCCCGACACCCTCGATCCCGACACCCTCGGCCGCGGACCCGGACGGCCCGGAGCCCCGGGGGCCGACGGGGCCGAGCCGAGCCAACCCCCCATCCCGCCCCGCCGACCCGACTCGGCCGGGGCGTCCCGGCCCAGAGCGGTTCGCGGCAGGGCCCGCGATCTCGAAGCCGACAAGCCGACAAGCGGACCAGCGGACATGCGGAGACAGTGACATGGAGAAGACCCTGCGCGGCGTGGGCGTGAGCCACGGTGTCGCGATCGGCCAGGTGCGCCACATGGGGACGGCGGTGCTGGAGCCGCCCGCCACCCAGATCCCGACCGAGGACGCTCCGCGCGAGCAGGCCCGCGCCCAGGCCGCCGTCGAGGCGGTCGCCGCGGACCTCGTCGCCCGGGGAAACCTGGCCGGCGGCGAGGCCCAGGCCGTGCTGGAGGCCCAGGCGCTGATGGCGCAGGACCCGGAGCTGATGGCCGACGTGTCCCGCCGGATCGCCGTCGGGAGCAGCGCCGAGCGCGGGATCTACGACGCGTTCGCCGCGTACCGGGCGCTGCTGGCCTCCGCCGGGGACTACCTGGCCGGTCGGGTCGCCGACCTGGACGACGTGCGCAACCGCATCGTGGCGCGGCTGCTCGGCGTGCCGATGCCGGGCGTGCCGGACAGCGACGAGCCGTACGTGCTGTTCGCGCGGGACCTCGCGCCGGCCGACACCGCGCTGCTGGACCCGACGCTGGTGCTCGGGTTCGTGACCGAGGAGGGCGGGCCGACCAGCCACAGCGCCATCCTGGCGCGGGCGATGGGCGTGCCGGCCGTCGTGGCACTGCCCGGCGCGGCCGAGGTGGCCGAGGGCACCGTGGTCGCGGTCGACGGCAGCTCGGGCGACGTGCTGGTGGAGCCGTCCGAGGAGAAGCAGGACGAGCTGCGCCGGATCGCCGCCGAGCGGAAGGCCGCGCTGGCCGCCACGTCCGGTCCCGGGCAGACCTCGGACGGGCACAAGGTGCCGCTGCTGGCCAACGTCGGCGGCCCGGCCGACCTGCCGGCCGCGCTGGAGGCGGGTGCGGAGGGCGTCGGCCTGTTCCGCACCGAGTTCCTGTTCCTGGACGACTCGGCGAAGGCTCCCGGCGAGGAGAAGCAGGTCGAGGCGTACCGGACGGTGCTGGAGGCGTTCCCGGAGGGCCGGGTCGTGGTCCGGGCGCTGGACGCGGGCGCCGACAAGCCGCTGGACTTCCTGACCCCGTCGGACGAGCCGAACCCGGCGCTCGGCGTGCGCGGTCTGCGGACGCTGCTGGAGCACCCGGAGGTCATGCAGACCCAGTTGCGGGCGCTGGCGAAGGCCGCCGAGGGGCTGCCGGTGCACCTTGAGGTGATGGCCCCGATGGTGGCCGACCGCAAGGACGCCCGGGACTTCGCGCAGGCGTGCCGGGAGGCCGGGCTGAACGCCAAGTTCGGCGCGATGGTGGAGATCCCGTCGGCGGCGCTGCGGGCGCGCTCGATCCTGCAGGAGGTCGAGTTCCTGTCGCTGGGCACCAACGACCTCGCGCAGTACACCTTCGCGGCCGACCGGCAGGTCGGTGCGCTGGCCCGGCTGCAGGACCCGTGGCAGCCGGCGCTGCTCGACCTGGTGGCGCTGTCGGCGGACGCCGCGCGGGCGGCCGGGAAGAGCTGCGGGGTCTGCGGCGAGGCCGCGTCCGACCCGCTGCTGGCCTGTGTGCTCACCGGCCTCGGGGTGACCAGCCTGTCGATGGGCGCCGCGTCGATCCCGTACGTGCGGAGCGCACTCGCCACGTACACGCTGGCGCAGTGCCGGCGGGCGGCGGAGGCGGCGCGGGCGGCGGACAGTGCCGAGGAGGCGCGGGCCGCGGCGCAGCAGGTGCTGTCGGGCGAGTAGTCGCCCGCGGGTGTGTGCCGGAGGGGCCCTTCCACGCTGGTCGTGGAGGGGCCCCTCCGGCGTGTCCGGGTCAGCCGCGGCGCGAGCGGCCGAGCTGCTCGAAGAAGCGCAGGTGGTCGAGGTTGTCGACGGAGCCCGGGTTGACGGCCTGCTCCAGCGGGGTGCCGGAGAGCAGGCGCTTGACCGGGACCTCGATGCGCTTGCCGGTGAGGGTGTGCGGGAGGCCGTCGACGACGATGACCTCGTCGGGCACGTGGCGCGGGGAGAGCTCGGTGCGCAGCGAGGTGCGGATGCGGCCGACCAGGGCGTCGTCGAGGGCGGCGCCGGGGGCGAGGACGACGAAGAGCGGCATCCAGTAGCCGCCGTCGGGCTCCTCCAGGCCGATCACGAGGGATTCGGCGATCTCGGGGAGGCGCTCGACGACCTCGTAGATGTCGGAGGAGCCCATCCGGACGCCCTGCCGGTTGAGGGTGGAGTCGGAGCGGCCGTGGATGACGACGGTGCCGCGCGAGGTGACGGTGATCCAGTCGCCGTGGCGCCAGGTGCCGGGGTACATCTCGAAGTAGCTGTCGCGGTAGCGGGCGCCGTCGGGGTCGTTCCAGAAGCCGGTGGGCATGGACGGGATCGGCTTGGTGACGACGAGTTCGCCGACCGCGTCGGTGAGCGGGCGGCCCTGGACGTCCCAGGACTCGACGGCCGCGCCCAGGCAGGGGGCCTGGATCTCGCCGAGGTGGACCGGCAGGGTGGGGACGCCGCCGACGAAGCAGGAGCAGACGTCGGTGCCGCCGCTGACGGAGGCGAGCCACACGTCGGGCTTGACCTCGTCGTAGATCCAGCGGAAGCCGTCGGGCGGGAGCGGGGAGCCGGTGGTGCCGATGCAGCGGACGGCGGAGAGGTCGAGCTCGCGGCCGGGGTGCAGGTCGGCCTTGCGGCTGGCGATGACGTACGCGGCGGAGGTGCCGAGGACGGTGGCGCGGGTGCGGGCGGCGACGGACCAGAGGGCGCCGGTGTCGGGGTGGCCGGGGCTGCCGTCGTAGGTGACGACGGTGGACCCGACGAGAAGGCCGGCGAGGAGGAAGTTCCACATCATCCAGCCGGTGGAGGTGTACCAGAGGAAGCGGTCCTCGGGGCCGAGGTCGAGGTGGAGGGCGGCCTGCTTGAGGTGTTCGAGGAGGATGCCGCCCTGGCTCTGGACGATGGCCTTGGGCAGGCCGGTGGTACCGGAGGAGTAGAGCACCCAGAGCGGCTGGTCGAAGGGAACGGGTTCGAAGACCGGCTCGGTGTCGGCGGCGACCAGGTCGTCCCAGTGCAGGGCGCCCTCGGGGGCGGGGGCGCCGAGCAGCGGGACGTGGACGACGGTGTGCAGGCTGGGCAGTTCGCGGCGGATTTCGGCGACGACCTCGGTGCGGTCGTGGTCCTTGCCGCCGTAGTGGTAGCCGTCGATGGCGAAGAGGACGGCGGGTTCGATCTGCTGGAGGCGGTCGAGGACGCTGCGGGCGCCGAAGTCGGGGGCGCAGCTGGTCCAGACGGCGCCGACGGCGGCGGTGGCGAGGAGGGCGACGGCGGCCTGCGGGACGTTGGGCAGGTAGGCGCTGACGCGGTCGCCGGGGCCGATGCCGCGGGCGCGCAGGGCGGCGGCGAGCGAGCCGACCTGGCGGCGCAGTTCGGCCCAGGTGAGGACGGCGGGCTGCTCGGTGGTCTCGTCGAGGTGGAGGACGGCCGGCTTGTCGGCGTTCTGCGGGTCCTCGCCGTGGCGCAGGGCGTGCTCGGCGTAGTTGAGGCGGGCGCCGGGGTACCAGCGGGCGCCGGGCATGGCGGGGTCGGCGAGGACGGCCTCGGGCGCGGTGGTGAAGCGGACGTCGAACCACTGGGTGACCGCGGTCCAGAAGCGGTCGAGGTCCTCGGTGGACCAGGCGTGCAGGTCGGCGTAGCGCCGGGCGGCCTCGTCGTCGTCGGGGGCGGGGGCGAGCGGGGCGGCCGGTGCGCCGTGGTGCTCGGCGGCCCAGGCCTGGAAGGCCACCAGGGTGGTGGCTGCGGCGCGAGCGGGGGTGGGGCGCCAGAGCGGCTGGTCCTGGGGTGGGGTGCTCACGGTGGTGTCTCCCGGCCGGTGGTCGGGACGGGGCCGCTTGTGGCAGGGCCCGTCCGGGTTGGGGCTGTCGGTGCAGACCCTGCCATGTGATCGGTCGGTGCGCCAGGGTCTGCCCGGCGCCCGACCTGGTCAGTTGTGCGGGGCGGGGGGCGGGTAGCCGCCGGCGAACCAGGTGTGGGCGACGCGGGTGTGGAACTCGAAGGCGAGCGGTGTGCCGGGGTCGGCGAGCTGCCAGCCGTCGGTCTCGTCGGTGGGCTTGGAGGGCGGCAGCGCGTCGAGGGGTCGGGCGGGGAGGAGGCCGAAGAGACAGAGGAAGCCGCCGCCGGTGTCGGAGGCGGTGGAGACCAGGGTGACGTCGGCGGGGTCGGCGGGGATGCCGGTCTCCTCGCGCAGTTCACGGACGCACGCCTGCTGCCAGCTCTCGCCGTAGTCGACGTAGCCGCCGGGGAGGGCGAGCTCGCCGTAGCCGGGTTCGATGGTGCGGCGGATGACGACGAGGCGGCGGTCGCCGCCGGGCAGGTCGACCGGGAGGAGGGCGACCACGACGGGGAGCGGGTTGCGGTAGCTGATCTCGGTGCAGCCGGGGCAGGTGCGCGGCCAGGTCGCGGTGCCGGCCGGGTAGGGGGTGCCGCACCAGTGGCAGTGGGAGTTCGGCCGGGGGCTGGTCCTGCTCGCCTCTTGAGTGGTCATGCCCGGATGGTAGTGGCGGTGGGCCGGGCGGGGGTGGCGGTCACGGGATGCCGGTCAGGGGGACGCCGTTCAGGGGACGCGTTGTCACGGGACGCGCCTCATGGGCAGCCGTCGGCCTGGGCGGGCCGGAGCAGCGCGGGGTGGAGCAGCCGGGCGTCGCCGGCGCGGTAGGTGCGGGCACGGGGGCCGCCGCGGCTGCCGCCGCGCTCGGTGGTGGTGCCGGTGCTCTCGACGAAGCCGGGCACCGAGAGCACCTTGCGGTGGAAGTTGCCCGGGTGGAGCTTCTCGGACCAGACGCCCTCGTAGACGGCGCGCAGCTCGGGGATGGTGAAGTCGTGCGGGAGGAAGGCGGTGGCCAGCGGGCTGTACTCGATCTTGGCGCGGGCGCGGTCCAGGCCGTCGGCGAGGATGCGGGCGTGGTCGAAGGCGAGCTCGATCGGCGCGGGCCGGTCGGCTCGGGGGCCGGTGGGCCCGTCGACGCCACCCCCGTGGATGTCC
>NZ_JBSGXP010000245.1:0-6240 GCF_053610105.1 Kitasatospora sp. NPDC054939
CGGCGCACACGGTGCGCCGACCCCGGCCTCTTTTGCATTCCCGCTCTCCCGCGCTCCCTCACCCCGCGGCTCGCCGGCACAGCCGCATCCGCATACGACCGATCGGGTGAACTCCGGCGATGTGACGCCGATGTGACGCTACGGCAGACGGCGTAGTGACGGTCCCCCGGGAAACTGACGGCGTCCCCCGAGGAGAGGAGCGCTCATGCCCGTCGCACCCACGTTTCCGGGCGTGTACGTCGCTGGCCGCCGTCCGGGCGGAGCCGCTGCGGGAGAGCTCGCACCGCGCGGTGATCCGGGCGCACCTGGCGGAGGGCAACGTGGTCGAGGCGGTCCGGCAGTTCGCTGCCTGCCGGCGGGTGTTGCGCGAGCAGCTCGGCGTGGAGCCCAGTACGGCGCTGGCCGCGCTGGTGGGTGCCCCACCACCCCCAGCCGTCGCTGTCCCGCTGAGCGCCGACGGCCGGTGGGAGGGGCACGAAGGGGCCGGGCGGCGCCCCGGCAAGTCGGCCTGATGAGTGGTCAATTCGGGAATGTGAACACTGCATTGAAAGCCTTGCCCGCACGAACAGCACGAATGCACGATTGTTGAGCCCTCGCCAAGGCGCGCTGACGGTCGGGGACGCACCCCCCTCCCCCCGACCCCTCCGACAGGAAGCAGCCCCGCCGTGCCCGAGAAGCAGATCCACCTCGCCGCGCAGCTGCCCGGCATCCACCACACCACCGTCTGGTCCGATCCCCGGTCGGAGAGCCAGATCGCCTTCGAGTCCTTCCGGCGGCTCGCGCAGACCGCCGAACGCGGCAAGTTCGACTTCTTCTTCCTCGCCGAGGGCCTGCGGCTGCGCGAGCACAAGGGGCAGGTCTACGACCTCGACGTCGCCGGGCGGCCGGAGTCGCTGACCGTGCTGAGCGCCCTGGCCGCGGTCACCACCCGGCTCGGGCTGGCCGCCACGGTCAACGCCACCTTCAACGAACCGTACGAGGTGGCCCGGCGGCTGGCCACCCTGGACCACCTGAGCGAGGGCCGCGCCGCCTGGAACGTGGTCACCAGCTTCGACGCCTTCACCGGCGAGAACTTCCGCCGCGGCGGCTTCCTCGCCGAGGCCGACCGGTACACGCGGGCAGCCGAGTTCCTAGCCACCGTCCGCGAGCTGTGGGACAGTTGGGGCGAGGACGACGTCCTGGCCGACCCGGCGGGCGGCGAGTTCGTCCGGCCGGGAGCCGGCCGCTTCGAGCACCGCGGCACCCACTTCGACATCGCCGGGCGCTTCTCCACCCCGCGCCCGCCGCAGGGCCACCCGGTGATCATCCAGGCCGGCGACTCCTCCGAGGGCCGGGAGTTCGCCGCCTCCGACGCCGACATCATCTTCAGCAAGTACGACCGGATCGACGACGCCCGCGCCTTCTACCGGGACGTCAAGCGCCGTCTGCCCGCGTACGGGCGGGCCCCGGAGAACCTCAAGATCCTGCCCACCGCGACCTACGCCCTCGGCGACACCCCCGCGGAGGCACAGGAGATCGCCGCCGAGATCCGCCGGCGGCAGATCAGTCCGCAGACCGCGGTCAGCTGGGTCGAGGCGCTGTGGGGCCGGGAGTTCCCCGGCCTGGACCCCGACGGCCCGCTGCCCGCCGTCGAACCGGAGGCGGACAACCTGCTGCTCAGGGGCCACTCCACCTTCCGCACCGGCCGGGCCGAGACCGCCCGGAAGTGGCGGGAGCTGGCCGGGTCCAAGGGCTGGAGCGTCCGGCAGCTGGTCACCGAGGCCACCGGCCGCCAGACCTTCATCGGCACCCCGCGCCAAGTCGCGGACGCGATGGAGGAGTTCGTCCGGACGGGCGGCGCCGACGGCTTCATCCTGGTCCCGCACCTGACGCCGGACGGGCTGGACGACCTGGTCGACCGGGTGGTGCCGCTGCTCCAGGAGAAGGGCGTGTACCGCACCGACTACAGCGGCGACACCCTGCGCGACCACCTCGGCACCCAGGGCCCCCGCCCGTCCCGCACCGCCCCCGACCACCGCACCACCGCCGCGGACACCGGCACGGCTGCCGGGAACCGCACTGCCCCCGACCACCGCACCGCCGCCGCGAAGGAGGCATCGTGACCGAGCTCCACCTCGCCGTCGCTCTGGAGGGTGCCGGCTGGCACCCCGCGGCCTGGCGGGCGGCCGACGCCCGGCCCGCCGAGCTGTTCGGCGCCCGCTACTGGAGCGACCTGGTCACCGAGGCCGAGCGCGGACTGCTGGACTTCGTCACCTTCGAGGACGCCCTCGCCCTGCAGTCCGCGTCCCTGGAGCGCCCCGACGACCGTACCGACCAGGTCCGCGGCCGACTCGACGCCGTCCTGCTGGCCGCCCGGGTCGCCCCGCTCACCTCCCGGATCGGCCTGGTGCCGACCACCAACGTCACCCACACCGAGCCCTTCCACCTCTCCATCGGCATCGCCACCCTGGACCACGCCAGCCTCGGCCGGGCCGGCTGGCGGCCCCAGATCACCTCCCGCGCCGCCGACTCCGCGCACTTCGGCCGGCGCACCACGCCCCAGGTCACCGGCGACGACCTGGCCGACTCGGCCCTGATCGCCGCCCGCCTGAGCGACCTCTTCGACGAGGCCGCCGACGTCGTCGAGGCGGTCCGCCGGCTCTGGGACAGCTGGGAGGACGACGCCGAGATCCGCGACGCCGCCACCGGGCGCTTCCTCGACCGCGACCGCCTGCACCACATCGACTTCGAGGGCCGGTACTTCTCGGTGCGCGGCCCCTCCATCACCCCGCGCTCCCCGCAGGGCCAGCCCCTGGTCACCACGCTCGCCCACGCCGCCGTCCCCTACCGGCTCGCCGCCAGGGGCGCCGACCTGGTCTACCTCACCCCGCACTCCCGGGCCGGCACCGCCGCCGTCCTCGCCGAGGTCGAGGAGGCCAAGGCGCACGTCGGCCGCCCGGCCGACCACCCGCTGAAGACCTTCGCCGACCTGGTGGTGTTCCTCGACGACCGGCCCGGCGCCTCCGCCCGCCGCAAGGAGCACCTGGACGGCCTGGACGGCGCCGAGTTCACCTCCGACGCCGAGGTCTTCACCGGCACCCCGGCCGAACTGGCCGACCTCCTGCTGGACTGGCGGGAGGCCGGACTCGACGGCTTCCGGCTGCGCCCCGGCTCCCTCCCGCACGACCTGCGGGCCGTCACCACGGGGCTGGTCCCCGAGTTGCAGCGCCGCGGCGCCTTCCGCACCGCCTACCGCAGCGACACCCTGCGCGGCCACCTCGGGCTGCCGCGCCCCGCCGGCCGGTACGCCGGCGCCCGCTGAACCGTTCGGCACCACGGACCGCCGGAGCCGGGCAATTCCTTCCGGTCCCGCCCCGGATTCGCACCGAGAATCTCCGGGCCGGGCCGCCCGGAATTCCCGGCGGCCCTGCCCCCCGGTCGGACGGATCCCCGGTCCGGCGCTTCCCGTACACCGCTCCCGCACCGTGCCGACCGGCCCCCTCGCATTCCGGGAACCGGCCCCATCGACCCCACCGAGAATCCACCGACAATCCGCCGGGAGCGCTGACCGGAGATGGTACACGTCCTTGTTGCCGAGGCCCACGCCGAAACCGCTGCTGCACTGGTGCGCGACCTCCGCCGGAAGGGCTACGAAGCCGAGGGCGTCGGCACCGGGAAAGCCGCACTGGAACGGCTGCAGAATGCCGACCTCGTCCTGCTGACGCTCAATCTGCCGGACATCGACGGCCTGGAGATCTGCCGCGCCGTCCGGGCGGCCGGCGACACCCCGCTGATCGCGCTCGCGGACGGGGACGGCGAGGTCGACCGGATCCTCGCGCTGCAGTCCGGCGCCGACGACAGCGTCCGAAGATCCTGCGGGACGCGCGAGCTGATCGCCCGGATCGAGGCGGTGCTCCGGCGCACCCGCCCGCACCCCGCGGCGCCGCCGTCCATCTCCCGCCGGCCGCTGCACATCGACGGCCGCACCCGGGTGGTCCGGATGCACGAGCGGCCGGTCAAGGTCACCGCCAAGGAGTTCGAGCTGCTCTACCTGCTGGCCGCCAACCCGGAGACGGTGCTCTCCCGCAAGGAGCTGATGGCCCGGGTCTGGGACTGCGACTGGCTGGACTCCAGCCGCACCCTCGACACCCACGTCAGCAGCCTGCGCGCCAAACTCGGCGCGGCGAGCTGGATCATCACCGTGCGCGGGGTGGGCTACCGCTTCGGGCACGGCTGACACGCAGCGGAACCGCAGGTGCCGCGCCGGCGTCCGGGCCGCGCGGCACCTGCGGGGATCGTGGGCGCCCGGGCCGCTGCCCAGGCCCTGCGGGCCGCCCGGGTCACGCAGGTCGCCCGGGTCACTCGGGGCCGCTCAGGCCGCAAAGACCGCTCAGGCCGGTCAGGCCGGTCAGGCCGCTCAGGCTGCGAGTTCCGCCAGCCGCCCGAGCAGCGGGTGCAGGCCCCGGCGGTCCGGCGACCCGGGGCCGCCCGACACCCCCGCCGCCCGCCGCGCCCACCACGCGCTCGCCAGGTTGGAGCTCAACAGCAGCGTGCCGGCGGGCCGGTCCGAGCCCCCCGCCTCCTCCAGCGCCGTCAGGGTCTCCGGCGCCTCCAGCAGTTCCAGGGCCTCCAGGGTGTACATCCCGGTGCCGGTGAACAGCAGCGCGCCCCCGTCGCCGGGCACTCCGGCACCGCCCGGCAGTCCGGCGCGGCACAGCTGCCCCAGCAGGTCCTCGGTGGTCACCAGGTACGGGTCGTGGAGGTCGCCGGCCGTCACCTGCACCACCCGGTCGACGGTCAGGCCGGCCTTCTCCCAGTAGCCGCGCGACACCTCGGTCAGCCAGGGCTCGTACGGCGAGACGAGGGTCAGCCGGGTGATGCCGAGGGCCGCGCAGAGGGACAGCACGGCGCCGGCCGAGGACTGCACGGGGAAGCCGGCGCGCTCGCCGAGTTCGCGGCAGTACGCCCGGTCGCCGTCCGGGTCGAGCAGGTAGTGGGAGGCGCTGCAGGCGACCACGGCGGCGTCCAGGGCGAGCGCGCCGAAGCTGTCCAGGCTGCCCGGCAGGGCCTCGTTCCAGGCCTCCAGGGTGTCCCGCAGGGGGACGCCGGGGAGCACCGGGAAGCGGGCGGTGTGCAGGAACGCCCGGGAGCCGAAATAGCGGGTGAACTCCGGCTCCGCGGTCGGGTTCTCGGGTGGGACGACAATCCCGATGCGGGGCGTCGGGGAAACACCCATGACAATTCTCCGTTCACTGCGCGGATAGCGCGGGCAGGGGGCGGCGGGATTTGAGAATAGCTCGTCCGGGATCCGGCAGCAGCCCCCCGGGTTCGAATTGTCAACCCTCCGACATTCTTCTGACAATTCTTGACGAAGGTCTGACACAACCGCTCTTGACGTTCCCCCTCCGAGCAAAGAGGCTGGTCACGTCCCTGCCCCACAGCCCACCGAGGAGTGAATGCCATGGGAGTTTCAGATCCCCGATCGAGGCTTCCGCTCATTTCCGATGCAACCCTCCGGGATTCCGCGCACATGGCCGGCGTCGAGTTCACCGCGAAAGAGGCGGCGACCATCGCGGAACTGCTCGTGAGGACCGGGGTCGAACTGGTCGAGGTGGGGATGGTCTCCGGCCCCTCCTCGGCCGACGCCGACCTGGTGCTGGCCACCCACGAGGCCGTCGGGCCAGAGCGGAGCCTGACCCTGGTCGTGGTCCGCGACCGCCACCAGGTGGCCAAGGCCCTCGACGAGGCCGTCCGGCTCGGCGTCCGCTCCGTGATGCTCTCGATCCCCACCTCGGAGGAGCACGCCGGCCTCAAACTGGCCTCCACCAGCACCAAGTACCTCAACGCGGTGGCCCGGGCCGCGATCGAGCAGAGCAAGGAGCGCGGGCTGCACGTCACGTTCAGCGGCGAGGACGGGGCCCGCACCGAGCGGGGCCGGCTGGTCGAGTACGTGGCGGCGGGCTTCGCGGCGGGCGCGGACCGCTTCCGGCTCGCCGAGACCGTCGCCTGGCTGTCGCCCGGGCAGATGGGCGACCTGATCGGGTCGCTGACCGCGATCGACGGCTCCGAGATCGAGATCCACTCGCACAACATGCTGGGACTGGCGGTCGCCAACTCGCTGGCCGCGTTCGAGGCCGGCGCGGCCTGGATCTCCGCCACCGTCGGCGGGGTCGGCGAGCGCGGCGGGAACGCCCCGCTGGCCGAGGTCCTCACCTCGCTGCGGGTCATCCACGGCGACCACCGCTACGACCTGTCCCACCT
>NZ_JBSGXP010000246.1:0-6132 GCF_053610105.1 Kitasatospora sp. NPDC054939
TTCTGCGCGAACCAGCCCGGCCTGCTGATCGTCCACTCCAGACCACTCTCCCGCACGGCGGCCTCACTGTCGACGATGCCCTCGAAGACACCGCTTGGCGATCATTGTCCAACGGGCATCGGGCATGCGTCGGCCGAGGCGGTCTGGCCAAGCGGTCTCGATGAAGTCACGTGCTGATGCTTTTCGGCATCCGCCGATGGGCTGGGGTTCGGCAGCGCGCCTCATCGTCTCAACGTGGCTTGGCACATCACGAGCACCCCGGCGCTTTCGGTGGTTGCCAGGTGCCTGGGAAGGGATTACGTCCCAGGGTTGCCATGCGGGACGTCGAGGATGATGTCGGCGGCGCGGGCGATGACCAGGGCGCGGGTGGTGCCGGGGTGGTCGGCGGCGAGGAAGTGACTGCCGATGGCCGCGCAGAAGGCGAGCAGAGCGCGAGCCTCGACCTCGTCGGGGTCGGCGCAGAAGGTGCCGATCGCGTCGCGGGCCAGCTGAATGCGCTTGTTGTCCACGCGGCGCAGGCGTTCGGCGACGGTGGGCTCGCGGCGGGCCCAGTCGCGAACGGCCAGGTCGATGGGCAGCAGTCGGTCGCTGGAGAAGGTGAGCCGTCCGGCCAGGCGGACCTTGTCCCGCGCGTCACGGCCTTCCCGCTCGACCTGGTCGATCACATCGTCGACGCTCTCGCGCTCCCAGGTGTCCAGCATCTCGGCCAGCAGTGCGTCGCGGTCGGCGAAGTACCCGTAGAAGCCGCCCTTGGTCACCCCCAACGCCTTGGCGAGGGCCTCGACACGCACCGCCTCCACACCGCCCGCGGCCAGCGCCCGCAGTCCCTCCTCGACCCACTTCTCGCGCGGTGTGCGCAATGCGCCCATCTGTGGCCCACCTCACCCTGTCAGACCTGTTGTACGGAGCCGTACAACAGGTCTAGCCTCGTGTTGTACGGCATCGTACAACCCGAGAGAGGACACCGTCATGTCATTCGGTTTCGTTGCCTTCCACTACCCGGCCCCCGAGCACGTCGAAGAGTTCGTCGCCGAGTGCCACCAGGTCGCCGAGGCGATGCGGCGGCAGCCCGGCTTTCTGTCCGTCGGGGTCTGGGCCACGCCGGACGGCGACGCCGTCGTCACCACCGGCGCTTTCGAGTCCGAGGACGCCTTCCGGGCGACGGCCGACGTCGCCCGCGAGATGGGCGCGACGCCCGACGGCCTGAGCGACCTGGAGGTCAGGCCCCGTGAGGTCCACTTCCTTGTGTCGCGCTAACGATCTCGGCGAGGTCAACTCTCCGTTGAGGTAGGAGCTTTGGCGGGAGTGGACGATGTAGGTCCATCCAAGCCCCGTCTGCAGGACCATAGAGACGGGTCGTCTTTCGCTCCTTTCACCACGCCCGAGCGAAGGGTGACCCGCTTCATGAACCCGACATCATGGCACGCCGGGGAACCTCTGCATTTGAACCCGTACGCGCCCCTGTACATGAGGTAGTACCCGGATAACGGGTGATCCCGGTCACGGACAAACCGGGAGGACAAGGTGGTTGTCCTGGGCAAACCGGGCAGGACAAGGGGGCTGGTCAAGGGGTCAGACAAGGGGTGGGGTCAGACCGCGGACAAGACATCCGATCTTGGGCGTAGCCGGGAGGGCGGTGTTCTCGCTGTAAGGCGTGCCGGTGGCGAGGCAGTGGTGGAGGCAGCCGAGGAGTCGGTTGTAGAGGTTGCGCTGGGCGGAGCTGTGGCGGTCGCCGGCCTTGCGTCGGCGGTCGTAGTGGGCGCGGGCGCCGGGCGAGGCGGTGAGTGAAGCGAAGGCCCAGACGTAGCCGACAGCCACGCCGAGGACACCGCAATGGCGCACCAGCCCGGCCCGTTCAGCGCGCTCACCGACCACGCCGGGTTCCACGAGCCGGACAGCGACCTCGACCGGTTCCTGCCCCCGTTCGCCGCCGGACGCGCCCTGTCCGTCCTCGCCTACCGCGACGCCGCCGAAGGCGGCGACCGGCCGTTCGACCGCCGCAGCCCCGAAGCGACTGGCACGGTGCTGATGCTGCTCCCCGCAGCCTCCGACGACCAAGACCGCGGGTCGGCGGCACCATGGTGGACCGAACCGGCCACGATGCCCTGGCCAGTCTCTACCGCGAGCCGTCTCATGGGTGGCGCCTGGCGCAGGATGCGGTAGCGCCGGGCATGCGTCGCCTGTTCTGCGCCATGAGGGTGTAGAGCCGGCGTGCGCAGGCCCGTACGCCGGGCAGGGTGGCTGCTGCTGCGGCGATCTGGTACCTGCGGGTCGGGGAGGATCCGACCAGGCGGGCCAGTGCGTCGGCCCCGCCCGCACTGACCGCGCCGTTGTGGAGGAGGAGCACCTCTTTGTCGAGCCGTGCCCGGTGTGGGGCGGTGAGCTGCTCGGGCAGAGCCTGCCACGGCACCGCGTTGATCCGTGGCCCGGCCGTTCGACGGATCAGGTCGATCGTTGCCTGGCAGAATCCGCAGTCCCCGTCGTATGCCAGCACCGGTCCTGCATCGCCTGGGGTGTTCTTCAAGCCGCCACTCATGGCTGCGACCGTTCTCTCGTAGGCGTTGCCGCCGGATCAGGCTGCGGCGGTAGGGCGAGGGTCCTGGCTCCGGAGGTGACGTCCAGGCCTCGCGGGCGTCGGAAGGCGTGTCTCCCCAGCTGTCCGACGGCGGTGTAGAAGCGGTCCGGGAGGAACACGGCATCCGCGACGATCATGGCGCCGGAGAAGAGGGGGAGGCCCATGAGGACGGCGATGCCTACGTGCATCCCGAGCAGCATCGCGAGGACGACGTACTTGAGCCTGCCGAACAGGACGAACGGGAACGCCACTTGCAGCAGGACCGTCAGATAGGTGGCGGTGGTGATCAGCATCGGGTGGCTGTCGACGATGAGTGACAGCACCGGCCAGGGGCGGAACAGGTCGAGATTCACCACGTAGTGGAGGGCGGTGCCGTTTCCCCACAGACCGCCCTGAACCTTGTACAGGCCGGCGGATCCGTACACGATGCAGACCTGGGCAGCGATGACGAGCATGGCGCAGTTGTGCACCACCGTACTCAACAGCTCTCGTGCGGAGTTGAGTGCGTTCCGTCGCAGGAGTGTTGCCGCGGGCGCGGGCCGCTTCGCCGTGTCAGGGGCGAGGAGTCGCATCCTGCGCGCGTCGAGGGACCAGCGTCTGCCGCAGGCGGTGAGGGCGAGGTAGACGGCCATGAGGAGGATGAGGTTGTCTCCTCCGTCCGTCATGAAGATGGCCCGTGCGTGGAACGAGGCCACCATCCCTGCGAACAGGATCGCCACCACCCTGGTCCGCCAGCCCAGGACGAACAGTGCACACGTGAGGAGAGCCGCCACGTAGCAGGCCTCGAAGTACGCCTGGCTGTCGGACAGCGTCAGGATGCTGTACCAGCCGGTCTGTTCGAACAACTGTGTCGCCAGGGCAGGCGTCCACGGCGATCCGGGGCCCCAGATCTCGTCGCGGTGGGGGAACTCGCGGAGCAGGAAGGCCATGTAGAGCAGCCCGTAGCCGATGCGCAGCACCGCCGCCGCGTACAGGGACACCGGTCGGCCGGTCAGGGTCCTGCCCTGTGCCCGGATCAGGGCCAGTGCCCGCTCGGCGGCTGCGTGGCCGGCCTCGGAGGGTGTGCGGGGCAGCGGCGGCCGTGTCGGTGGGGTCTGCTCAGTTTCCATCGGGTGCCACCTTCCACCAGGGCAGGTACCTGGTGTCGACTGATGCCGCCGCCGGGCGGGAGCCGCCGGCTGGGGCGGGTGCTGGAATCGGCCGAGTGGTGACCCGTAGCTGGACGGCGTCGAATGTGTGGTGCTGGTGGTCGGCGAGCCGCTGCACCGCGATGTTGCTGAGGTACTTCTGCACCATCACGGCCCGCTCGGAGCGGGGCTTGTCGTCGCCTCCGTGGACTTCGAGGTAGGCGGTCCATGACCGGCGCAGCATGTTCTGCGTCGTGTGGCTGGGGAAGACATTGTGCTTGACATCGGATTCGTCCACTGCGGTCAGGTCGAACCAGTCGCTGACCTCACGATGTCCGCCAGCGGAGGTCTTCACGGTTCTCGCGGAGATCTGCCAGTCGACGGACTGCGGATCCGGAGCGAAGAGCCGCCAGTTCTGCTCGAACAGCGGGTAGATCCACGCGTTGATCTGTCGGCTGTAGCGCTGGGAGATCTGGTTGGGGGGCGCTACGTAGAGAAACATCAGTACAACGTGGAGGAGCGAAACCGACAGGCACAGAGCGGCGGCGACCCTGGCGGCTCCCGCGCGGGTGGGCGTTCGGCCGGCTTGGGCGCTTGGGGCCGGAGTGGACGGCGGGGAGGCCGGTGGAGAATGGACGGGGGCAGACGTGTCGGTCGGCTGCCGGCTCGTTTCCTGGGGTTCCACGGGTTCTGCGTCACCCGCTGTGCGTCCTGTCCGGGTTACCACTTTGACTGCTGCTCCCTTGGCGTTGCTTTCCCGACGGCCTGGGCCGTGTCCGGACGGTTGTGTCGGGCCGGTGAGCGGTCTCCCGCTTGTTCGCGAGGTGTCGCGAGTCGGCATGCGGATGGGCGCGGGCCCGGATCTGTCGTGCCGATGCGGGCGGGCGTCGAGGGAGTCCTTCCGGCCGGTGCAGGGAAGGTGACCCGGTGTCGTGCCCGGCGGGACCGGCCGGGACTGGGATTGGGTGGCGCGCGGCAGTGTTCGTGCGATCTGCCGTGCGCCACCAGTCCGGGGGCTACTGCGCGAGCGCCTCCGGAACCGAACCGGCTACGAGCTCACGGGCGCGCGCCAGCTGTCGTCGCACGGACACACGTCATCTCCGTGGCCGCCGTGATCCCCGTGACCAACATGGTCCTCGTGGCCGACGTGCTCACAGTTCTCGCCGTGGCCGCCACCATGACCGCCATGACCACCATGACCACCGTGGCCGTCATGGCCACCGTGACCGCCATGACCACCATGACCACCGTGGCCGTCATGGCCACCGTGACCGCCATGACCGTCATGACCGCCATGGCCACCGTGACCGCCGCCGTTTCCGCCACCGGTAGTGGCTCCGGTGGCACCACCGACGGTGCCGCCGGTGACAGTGCCACCTGTGGTGCCGGCGATCAGGCCACCGAGCACGCCACCTGTGGTGCCGGCGATCACGCCGCCCGTGGTGCCGCTGGTCGTGGCGCCGGTGGTGGTGCCGGCGACCACGCCTCCCAGGACGCCGCCGGTGGTGCCGTTGGTCGTCGCACCGGTGGTGGTGCCGGCGACCACGCCTCCCAGAACGCCGCCGGTGGTACCCCCGGTGGTGCCTGCCGCACACTCGGGCCGGGTGATTCGGTTGGTGTCCAGTGTGACGGAGCCGTTGCGGGCCAGCGCCCGGCCGTCGAGGGTCGCAGCGGTGTTCGCGCCGATCGACGTGAGGGCCAGGATGTTGCCGACGAAGGCGGTGTTGGAACCGAGGGTGGCCGAGCTGCCGACCTGCCAGAAGACGTTGCAGGGCGAGGCGCCGTTGACCAGGAGCACCTGGCTGGCGGATGCGGTGATGAGCGTGGAGCCGACCTGGAACACCCACACGGCGTTCGGGTCACCATGGGCGTCCAGGGTGAGGGTACCGGTGAGATTGATGGAGGACGAGGCGGTGTAGACCCCCGGATCGAGCGTCAGCCCGCCCAGGTCTCCCGGGGAGGTGAGGGCGACATCCGTGGCCTGGCTGGCCGCGTTGTTGTAGGCGACGGTCAGGTCGCTCTGCGCTTGGAGAGCGACCGCATCCGCCTGGTGGATGGCGCCGTCCACCAGGCCGGGCGGAAAGCCGGTGATGGAGGTCCCGGGACTGACGCCGAGGTCGCCGGTGATGGCGGAGGGCCCGGTGTTGGTGACCGACTGGCCGCCCAGGACCGCAAAGCTGTCCGCCGTTCCGAGGGGGACGGCCGTGGCGATCGCGTGGGCCGGCATCTGGGACACCGTGGTTGCAGCAGCTGCGGTGGAAACGAAGACGATCGCCGCAAGCCAGGTGGAAACGGCACGCCGGCGAGGCGTGCCAGAGGTTCGCAATCTCATCTAAGAGGACGTTAAGTCCGTTTCTGGTAGCGGCCGCGTCCGGGTTGGTCGAGGAGTCCCTGACGAACGAGTCGTCCCAGGCGGGAGCGGGTGACGTT
>NZ_JBSGXP010000247.1:0-5979 GCF_053610105.1 Kitasatospora sp. NPDC054939
CCTCGTGAGGTCCGCCACCGGCCGCCGCCATGTCCGGAGTGCGGTCAGACGGTACCGAAGGGCAGTTCCAGCTCGGCCCAGACCACCTTGCCGTCCCGGGTGAGGCGGCTGCCCCAGCGCTGGGCGAGCTCGCTGACCAGGAACATGCCCCGGCCGCCCTCGTCCTGCTCGGCGAAGGGGCGCAGTTGGGGCGTCCGGCCGCCCGCGTCGGCGACCTCGACGGTGAGGACGCGGTCGCGGAAGAGCCGCAGCCGGCGGGGGGCGTCGGCGTGCAGCAGGGCGTTGGTGACGAGTTCGCTGACCAGCAGCTCGGCGTAGTCGGAGAGGGCGGTCAGGCCCCAGCCGGCGAGGGTCTCGCGGGTGAAGCGGCGGGCCTTGCCGGGGAGGCGGCCGCCGCCGCTGAGCGGGAGGGTGGCGACCCGGTCGGCGGGCAGCGGCAGCACCCGGGCCATGATCATGGCGATGTCGTCGTCGGTGCCGTCGGTGACCATCGCCTCCAGCACGGCGTCGCAGCTCTCCTCCAGGGTGCGGCCGGGGCCGGAGACGGCGCGGGCGAGCTTGTCGATGCCGGCGTCGAGGTCCTGGCCGCGCCGTTCGACCAGGCCGTCGGTGTAGAGGGTGACCAGGCCGCCCTCGGGGAGGGTGAACTCGATCGACTCGAAGGCGACGCCGCCGACGCCGAGCGGCACCCCGGGCGGCAGGTCGACCCGGCGCGGGGCGCCGTCGGGCCCGACCCAGACCGGCGGCAGGTGGCCGGCCGAGGCGACCTGTACGGTGCGCTCCAGCGGGTCGTAGACGGCGCAGATGCAGGTGGCGAACTGGCCCTCGCCGATGCCGGAGGCGGTCTCGTCGAGCCGGCTGAGGACCTGCTCGGGCGGCATGTCCAGGGTGGCCAGGGTACGGGCGACGGTGCGCAGCTGGCCCATGGTGGCGGCGGCGCGGATGCCGTGGCCCATGACGTCGCCGACCACCAGGGCGACCCGGCCGCAGGAGAGCGGGACGACGTCGAACCAGTCGCCGCCGACCTCGCTGACGACGCTGCTGGGCAGGTAGCGGTAGGCGATCTCCAGGCCGAGGGTCCGGTGGATCTCCTGGGGCAGCAGGCTGCGCTGCAGGGTGAGGGCGGTCTCGCGCTCACGCCGGTAGAGGCGGGCGTTGTCGATGGCGAGGGCGGTGCGGGCGACGAGTTCCTCGGCGAGCGCGACGTCCGCGTCGGTGAACGGCTCGGGGTTGCGCATCCGGATGAACTCGGAGCCGCCGAGGACCATGCCGCGGGCGGTGAGCGGCACCATCAGGTACGAGTGGATGCCCGCCTCGACGCCGGGGGCGACCCGCTCCTCGGTGGCGACCAGGCCGCGCAGCACGTCCTCGTCGACCTGCGAGCGCAGCAGCGGCCGGCCGCTGCGCAGGCACTGGGTGTAGCTGCGGCCGGGGGCGTACTCGGTGACCTCGCCGACGGTGTCGACCGCGCCGCTGAGGCCGGACTCGTAGGACTCGCCGACGGCGACGGCGCGCAGCTTGATGGGCCGGTCGGCGGGGATCGGCGCGGGTTCGGCGCCGCGCAGCACGGGCTCCAGCAGGTCGATGGTGGCGAAGTCGGCGAACCGCGGCACGACCGCCTCGATCAGCTCCTCCGCGGTGCGCTGGAGGTCGAGGGTGGTGCCGATCCTGGCGGTGGCCTCGGCGATGGTGGCGAGGCGCTCCTGCGCGCGGGCGGCCCGGGCCTCGGCCTGGAAGCGCTCGGTGACGTCGATGATGGAGGAGCAGACGCCGAAGACCCGGCCGGTGGTGTCCTCCAGCCGGAAGTAGGAGGCCGACCAGGCGCGGTCGCGGCGGGGGTCGCCGGGCACCCGGCCGTGGGAGCGGGCGTCGACCACGGGTCTGCCGGTGGTGAGCACCTGTCTCATGGTCTGCTCGATCTCGGCGCTGTTGATGCCGGGCAGGACGCTGCTGATCCGGCGGCCGAGGTGGTCGGCGACGGGCACCCCGTTCATCCGGGCGAGGGCGTCGTTGAGCCGGACGTAGCGCAGGTCGGTGTCGTAGACGGCCATGCCGATCGGGGACTGGCCGAAAATCCCGTCGAGGACGGCGAGGTCGGCCTCGACCCGGTGCAGGGCCTGCACGTCGGAGGCGGTGGCGAGCAGCAGCAGCATGCCGCCGGGGCCGGTGATCGGGTAGGTGCGGAACTCCAGCTCGACGAGGTGGCCGTCGCGGTGGCGGACCGGGAAGACGCCGGTCCAGCCCTTGCCGCTCATGATCCGGTCGAAGAGGTCGACGGCCTCGGGGCGGCCGTCGTCGGCGGCCAGCAGGCGGGCGGCGTAGCTGCCGACGGCCTCCTCCGAGGTGTAGCCGAGCAGGGCCTCGGCGTCCTCGCTCCAGTGCAGGATCGTTCCGTCCTCCTGGAGCAGGGCGGTGGCGAGCGGGACGAGGCGGTGGCCGTCCAGGCGTGCGGGGACGCTGCCGGTCCCGCGTTCCGGCAGGTCGCCGGCGTCGGTCGCACTCCGCTCGAATCCGCGCATGATCAGGCCACACCCCGTTCGGCTCGTTCCCGGTCGGGTGCGGTTCCATGCGCGTTCCGCAGGGGTTTCCTGGGGTTCACGGTGCCGTACCGCCGGTGTTGTTTCTCCAGACTGCACGGACATCGGCCGCCCGGCGACCCCTTTGTCAGGGACTTTCCGGCCGACCTCGGTGCACGGGCGTCATGGGCGTACCGGGCGCAGCGTACTCTCCAGGACGCCGGCCCACTGCCGGATCACTCCGGTTCGCCGGGCGCTGTCGTCGGTGAGGAGATTGGCGAGGCCCAGGCCGCGGGCGAGGTCCAGGGTGGCCTGCACGCTCTCCCGGATGCCGGGGGTCCGCTCGTCCGCCCCCAGGAACTCGACGGCGGCCCGGTGCGCCTCCCGCCCGACGTGCCCCTCCAGGGCGACGATCCGCCCGCGCAGGGCCTCCTCGGTGGCGGCGGCGACCCACAGGTGCAGGGCGGCGCGGAACAGCGGCCCGGTGTAGAGCCGGACGATCATGTCGACGACGGCCTCGGTGCGCTCGGGGCCCGCGGCGGGCAGCCGGTCGGCGTGGGCCCGGACGGCGGCGATCCGCTCGGCGGCGACGTGCTCGACGGCCGCGGTGAAGAGGTCCTCGCGGGTCGGGAAGTGGTGCTGGGCGGCGCCCCGGGAGACCCCGGCCCGCTCGGCGACCACGGCCACCGTGCTGCCGTTCCAGCCGTGCTCGGCGAGGCAGTCCACGGCCGCCGCCAGCAGCCGCGCCCGGGTGGCGCGGCTGCGGTCCTGCTGGGGCGTACGGGCGGCGGCGTGGCTGGTCATCGGCGGTGGCGGTCCGTTCCGGTGCGGGGCGTCGGCGGTGGCGGTGGCGGGGCCCGCCGCGGCGGGGCCGGCGGCGGGCCCGGGGTCGATCCTGCCACGCTCAGCGCGCGGCCTCGCGGGCGCGCAGCTCCCGGCGGAGGATCTTGCCGGCCGCCGACTTGGGCACCGCGTCCAGGAACTCCACCACCCGCACCTTCTTGTAGGGGGCGACCCGCTCCGCCACGAAGGCGAGCACCTCCGGCTCGGTCAGCGCCGCCCCGGGGGCGGGTACCACGAACGCCTTGGGCAGCTCGGTGCCGTCCGGGTCGGGGACGCCGATCACCGCGGCGTCGGCGACCCCCGGATGGGTGAGCAGCAGGGCCTCCAGCTCGGCCGGGGCGACCTGGTAGCCCTTGTACTTGATCAGCTCCTTGACCCGGTCGACGACGAACAGGTAGCCGCGCTCGTCCACGTAGCCGATGTCGCCGGTGTGCAGCCAGCCCTCGGCGTCGACGGTGGCGGCGGTCTCCGAGGGGCGGCCGAAGTAGCCCTTCATCACCTGCGGGCCGCGGACCAGCAGCTCACCGCTCTCGCCGGGGCCCAGGTCGGTACCGCTGCCGTCGAGGGCGGCGACCCGCAGCTCGGTGGAGGGCACCATCCGGCCGACCGAGCCGGGCGAGGGGTCGGCGTCCTGCGGGGAGACCACGTGGCAGACCGGGGACAGCTCGGTCATGCCGTAGCCCTGCAGCAGCCGCGGCAGGCCCAGGCGCGCGGCGCAGGCGTCGGCCAGCTCGGTGCGCAGCGGGGCCGCGGCGCACAGCAGGTACTCCACCGAGGAGAGGTCGTAGCGGTCCACGACCGGGTGCTTGGCCAGGGCGAGCGCGATCGGCGGCGCCACGATCAGGGCCTGGACGCGCTGCTCCTCGATGGTGCGGCAGAACTGCTCCAGGTCGAAGCGGGGCAGCACCACGACGGTGGCGCCGCAGCGCAGCGGCTGGTTGAGCAGCGCCGCCAGACCGTAGATGTGGAAGAACGGCAGCACGGCGAGGACCCGCTCGCCGACCGCGGGCCGGTAGAGGGCGTCGGTCTGGGCGAGGTTGGTGGCGATCGAGCGGTGGGTGAGCATCACGCCCTTGGGAAGGCCGGTGGTGCCGCTGGAGTACGGCAGGACGGCGATGTCCTCGCCCGGGTCGATGGCGGGCCGGGGCTCGGGGCCGGTGGAGGCGAGCAGGTCGGCCAGCGAGCGGTGGCCCTCCGCACCGTCCAGGACCACGATCTCGGTGATCGGCCGGCCCTCGGCGGCGAGCTTGCCGGCGGCCTCCCGGGCCACCGGCAGGAACGGCGAGACGGTGACGATCCAGCGGGCGCCGCTGTCGCCCAGCTGGGCGGCGAGCTCCCCCGCCGTACAGAGCGAGGAGACGGTGGTGACGGTCGCCCCGGCGGCGGTCGCGCCGTAGAACGCCATCGGGTAGGCGATCGTGTTCGGGCTGAACAGGGCGAGCACGTCGCCCCGGCGCACCCCCGCCTCGGCCAGGCCCGCGGCGACCCGGCGCACCGCGGCGGCGAGCCCGGCGTGGCTCACCGTCTCGCCGGTGACGCCGTCGATGAGGGCCGGCCGGTCGCCGTGGCGCTCGGCGTCGCCCAGGACCGCCTCGTGGATCGGCAGGTCGACCGTCGCGACCTCGGGGAACTCGCTGCGGAACACCAAGATGTGCCTCCATAAGGGTCGTTGACGGGCCGTCCAAGACTGCCCGTCCCTCGCGCGCACCGACAGGGGACCTCCGCTGCGCCGTTCTGACGAACGAGCCGGACCGGGCGCGTGGCACGCTTGCCGGTCCGGGCCGACGGGCGGACGGTGGCCTGATGGGCCGTCCGCCCCCCCTCCCCCAGAGCACGGCCCCGGACCCTGGAGCAACCGTGGAACTCTCTGCCGCCGGACCGCGCGCCCGCGCCCTCGCACCCCGCCTGCTGCTCGCCGGTGCGACCGCCGCCGTCCTGGCCCTCGGCACCCCGTCGGTCGCGTTCGCCGCACCCGGCGACAACGGCGACGTCAAGGTGCACGACAGCGCCACCGCGCCGGACAGCCAGAACAACGACCCGAAGGTCTGCCAGTTCCACCTGGCGGCCTTCAACTTCGACACGATCGAGCTGGTCACCTGGACCATCGAGCAGCAGCCGCCCACCGGCAACGCGACGGTGCTCGGCGGGGCCATCGTCCTGGCCACCGGCACCGGGGCCACCGGCACGTACGCCCTGCCGGACGGCCACTACAAGCTGCTGTGGACGTTCGCCGGCCAGAACGGGGAGGCCAAGCAGAAGGTGTTCACGGTCGAGTGCGCGCCCTCCACCCCGACGGCCACCCCGACCGCCACCTCCTCCCCGTCCTTCCCGATCGGCATCCCCAGCCCGTCGGCGAGCCCGAGCCACCACGGCTACCCGGTCGGCGGGGTCGACACGGGCGGCGGCGGCACCTCCGGCCCCGACACCGCCGAGGTGATCGGCGGGGCGACCCTGCTGGCCGCCGCCGCGGCCTTCGGCGTCCGCACGCTGCGCCGCCGGGCCGCTCGCGACGGCGAGTCCTGACCGGGCGCGGCGACGTGCCCCGACGGTTCCTGCGGTCCCTGACGCCGCTCGGCCGGTCCCCCCGGACCGGCCGCGCGGCGCGGGCGCGGCACCGGGC
>NZ_JBSGXP010000248.1:0-5901 GCF_053610105.1 Kitasatospora sp. NPDC054939
CTTTTGGTGGGCTGTTTCTGTTGTTTATATGTGTGGGGGGGGTCCGGGGGGGGGGGCCCCGCCGCGCTCAGAAGGAGTGTCGGCTGCTACGGGCAGCTGATGACGGTGTCGCCGGGGGTGGTGGTGCAGGTGTCGAAGCCGGAACCGCCGTTCAGGGTGTCGGTGCCCGGGCCGCCGTTGAGCGAGTCGTTGCCGAGGCCGCCGGTCAGCGAGTCGTTGCCGAGGCCGCCCTGGAGCGAGTCGTTGCCCGCCCCGCCGTCGACCATGTCGTTGCCGGAGCCCGCGTGGACGGTGTCGGCGCCGTTGCCCGCGGAGATGGTGTCGTTGCCGCCGAGCCCGCAGATGACGTCGTTGCCGCCGGTACCGACGATGGTCTCGGCGTTGGCGGTGCCGATGATCGTGCAGCCGCGGGCGTTGTTGACGGTGGTGGTGGCCGTGGCGGTGTTGTTGCCCGGAACGGGGTCGCTCTGGGCGGCGGCGACCGTCGCGGTGTCGGTGAGCGTGCCGGTGGCCCGGGGCTCGACGGTCACGGTGACGGTGGTGCTGGCGCCGCCCGCGAGGGTGCCGAGCGCGCAACTCGCGCTGGTGGCGGTGGTGGTGCAGCTGCCCTGGCCCGGGGCCGCGGAGATCAGAGCGGCCGGGCCGGTGAGGGTGTCCGTCAGGGTGACCCCGGTGGCGGCCGTGCCGCTGAGGTTGGTGACCGTCACGGTGTAGGCCGGGGTGTCGCCGATGCTGGTGGTGGCCGGGCCGGTCTTGGTGACCCCGAGGTTCACCCCGGCGGGGTTCACGGTGGTGCTCGCCCCGGCGGTGTTGTTGCCCGGGACGGGGTCGCTCTGGGCGGCGCCGACGGTCGCGCTGTCGGTGAGCGTGCCGGCGCCGGTGGTGCCGACCGTGACGTTCACCGTGGTGCTGGTACCGGCGGCGAGGGTGCCGAGCGCGCAACTGGCGCTGGTGGCGGTGGTGGTGCAGCTGCCCTGGCCCGGGGTGGCCGAGAGCACGGTGCCCGGGCCGGTGATCGAGTCGGTGAGCGTGACCCCGGTGGCGGCCGTACCGCTGCTGTTGGTCACCGTCACGGTGTACGCGGCCTGCGCGCCGGCGGTGACGGTGGCCGGGCCGGTCTTGGTGACCGACAGGTCCACCCCGGTCGGGGTGCCGGCGCCACCGTCGTACCGGGCGAGGGCCGCGTCGCCGTTGCCGAAGCCGGCCGCGACGATCTTCCCGTCCGACTGGACGGCCGTGGCCAGCGCCTGGTCGAAGCCGCCGCCGAAGTCGGTGGTGGTCCGGCCGTCGCCGCTGAAGCCGGTGTCGAGGCCGCCGGCGGTGGTGTACCGGGCGAGCGCGAAGTCACTCGCACCGCCCGTCACGGTGGAGCCGGCGACGACGATCGCGCCGCTCGACTGCACCGCGACCCCGTACGCGACCTCGCTGCCGCCGAAGTCGGTGGTGACCTTGCCGTCGGTGTCGAAGCCGCCGTCGAGGTTGCCGCTGGTGTTGTAGCGGGCCAGCGCGAAGTCGTTGCCGGTGTACCCCGCCGCGACGATCTTCCCGTCCGGCTGCAGGGCCACCGCGTGCGCGAACTCGACGCCGCCGAAGGTGGTGGCGACCTTGCCGTCGCTGCTGAAGCTCGGGTCGAGGCTGCCGGTGCCGGTGTACCGGGCGAGCGCGAAGTCGTAGTTGGTGCCGCTGCCGGTGTAGCCGGCGGCGACGATCCGCCCGTCGCCCTGCACCACCACGCCGCGGGCCGCGTCCGCGCCGCCGTCGAAGTCGGTGGTCGCCCTGCCGTCGCCGTCGAAGCCCGTGTCGAGGGTGCCGTCGGCGTTGAGGCGGGCGAGCGCGAAGTCACCGCCCGTCAGGCCGGTGGCGACGACCTTCCCGTCGCCCTGCACCGCCACGCCGAACGCGTCGTCGGCGCCGCCCGTGCCGAAGTCGACGACCGCCTTGCCGCCGCTGCCGAAGCCGGTGTCCAGCGAGCCGTCGGCGTTGTAGCGGGCCAGCGAGAACCAGCCGAAGCCGGCCTCGGGCACCTCGCTGCGGCCGACCGCCACGATCTTGCCGTCGGACTGGAGGGCGAGCCCGCGGGCCTCGTCCGAGCCGCCGTTGAAGTCGGTGGTCACCCGCCCACCGGTACCGAACCCGGCGTCGAGGCTGCCGTCCGGGTTGTACCGGGCGAGCGCGAAGTCGTCGGTGGCACCCGCGTACCCCGCCACGACGATCTTGCCGTCGGACTGGACGACGACCCCGCGGGCCTCGTCCGAGCCGCCGCCGAAGTCGGTCGTCACCCTCCCGCCCGTGCCGAACGCGGTGTCCAGGTCGCCGGGCGCGGCGAGCGCAGCCCCGGGGACGGACAGCGCGAGCAGCAGGCCGGCGGCGGCCGCCGCACCGACCCGGCCGAGCCCCGGCCGCGCACCGGACAGGGACTTGGGCAAACGGTCCACTCTGTGTCTCCTCGTCGTCGCGCCGGCACCCCGCCCGTGGTCCTCCTGCCGAGGTCCTCGCGGCGCCGTGCCTGCTCGCGGGTACCCCACGCACCCGCCGCCCGGGCCGGCCCCGTCCGTGGAGCGCGCCGCCCCGGAGCGTCGGCACACAGCATCGGGGCGGCCTCCGCGAAGGCCCGGTATGCCCGGGCAGCGCTGCGCCCACTGGCCGCCGGATTCCACCCCGAGGAGTGAGCGCCCCCCGGCAGACCCCGGACCCGACCGAGCTGGCCCGGGGCGGCCGGCGCCGGGCTGGGGGTGCGGTCAGGCCGTGGCGGCCCCGGGGTGGGTGACGGCGAGGACGATCTTGCCGGTGGTGCGGCCCCGCTCGCCGATCTCGTGCGCCTTGGCGGCCTCGGCCAGCGGCAGGACGGTCTCGACGACGGGCTTCAGCGCGCCCCGCTCGACCAGGGCGGCGATCTCGCGCAGGCCCAGGTGGTCGGGCTCGACCAGGACCCACAGCGCCCGGACGCCGTCGGGTGCGCCGGCGGGGACGTCGCCCGGGCCGGGGAGGGTGATCAGCCGGCCGCCGGCCCGCAGGACCTTCAGGGAGCGCTCGGCCGTCTCTCCGCCGATGCCGTCCAGGACCACGTCGATGTCGGACACGACGTCCTCGAACCGCGCCTCCCGATAGTCGACCACCTCGTCCGCGCCCAGCTCCCGCACCAGGTCGTGCTTGGCGCCGCTGGCCGTGCCGATGACGTACGCGCCGCGCGCCTTGGCGATCTGCACCGCGAGGTGCCCGACCCCGCCGGCCGCCGCGTGCACGAGGACCCGCTCGCCGGCGCGGACGCCGGCGGCGTCCACCAGGGCCTGCCAGGCGGTCAGCGCGGCCAGCGGCAGCGCCGCTGCCTCGACGTGCGTCAGTCCGGCCGGCTTGCGGGCGAGGTGCCGGGCGGGCGCGACGACGTACTCGGCGTACCCGCCGGCCTGCCGGGGGAACAGCGGCATCCCGTAGACCTCGTCGCCGGGGCGGAACACCCCGACGCCCGGCCCGACCGCCTCGACCGTCCCGGAGACATCCCAGCCGACGGCCGGCACCGCGCCCCATCCGATGAGCGCGCCGCTGGCCCGGGTCTTCCAGTCGACCGGGTTCACCCCGGCCGCGTGGACGCGCACCAGGACCTCGTTCAGTCCGGGCTCGGGGCGCTCGACCTCGCGCTCGACCAGGTTCTCGGGTCCGCCCCACTGCTCCACGACCACTGCTCGCATGGTGTCCGCCTCGTCCTTCGCTTCGTTCCGTACGCCGCCGGGGTTCTCCCGGCGACGGACTCCACGATCCGGCACGGCGGCCCTCCGCAGTGTTGGCCGTTCGGCCACGGTGTGACAGGATCTGGCCATGGGTGCGACACGGGCGACGGAGACGGCGGAACGGCGCGACCCGGCGGCCACCGCCACCCGGCGGCACCGGATCGCGGTGCTCGCCCTGCCGGGCGTGCCGCCGTTCGAACTCGGCATCCCGTCCCGGGTGTTCGGCAGTGCCGTGGACGCCGACGACCGGCCGCTGTACGAGGTCACCGTCTGCACGGCCGACGGCGCACCCGTCCTGAGCGACGCCGGTTTCACCGTCCAGCCGGCCGCCGGACCCGAGGCCCTGACCCGGGCGGACACCGTGATCCTGCCGCCCACCCACGCCATGCCCGAGCTGGCGCTCGGCGGCCCGCTGCCGCCCGAGGTCGACGCCGCCATCGCCGGCATCCGGCCGGGCACCCGGCTGGTGTCGATCTGCACCGGCTCGTACGTCCTCGCCGCGGCCGGACTCCTCGACGGCCGTCCGGCGACCACCCACTGGAACCTCGCCCCGGAGTTCCGCCGCGCCTACCCGAGCGTCAAGGTCGACGAGGACGTGCTCTTCGTGGACGACGGCGACGTGCTGACCTCGGCGGGCGTCGCGGCCGGCGTCGACCTGTGCCTGCACGTGATCCGCCGCGACCACGGCACGGCGGTCGCCAACCGGGCCGCCCGGATGTGCGTGGTGCCGCCGTGGCGCGACGGCGGGCAGGCCCAGTTCATCGACCGCCCGGTCCCCGAGCCCACCGTCGCCAGCACCACCGCCACCCGCGCCTGGGCCCTGGAGCACCTCGCCGAACCGCTGCCGCTCACCCGCCTCGCCGAGCACGCCCGGATGAGCCTGCGCTCGTTCACCCGCCGGTTCCGCGACGAGGTCGGCAGCACGCCGGTCCAGTGGCTCACCGCGCAGCGCCTGGAGGTGGCCAAGCACCTCCTGGAGTCCACCGACCTGCCGATCGACCTGGTCGCCCACCGCTCGGGTTTCGGTTCGGCGAACTCCCTGCGCAGCCACATGCGCACCGCCTACGGCATCTCACCCGCCACCTACCGCCGCACCTTCAGCCCGCACGACACCGACCCGGCGACCACCTGACCCACCGGCCGACCCGCCGGCGTGCCGGTACCGGGCCGGTACCGGGCCGGTACCGGGTGCCGGGCGCGGTCAGCGCAGGCGGAGGGCGGCCGGGGGGTCGACCGCTTCGACGGCGGCGACGAGGGGGGCCAGTTCGGGGTTGCGGGCGGCTTCGTCGAGGGCCTCGCGCAGGGCGGTGTCGTTGGTGGGGCGGGCTTCGCCGAGGAGCTTCAGCCCGTCCTCGGTGACGTTGGTGTAGATGCCGCGCCGGTCGGTGGGGCAGAGGTAGCGGGCGAGCAGGCCGCGGTCCTCCAGGCGGGTGACCAGACGGGTGGTGGCGCTCTGGCTGAGGACGACCGCGTCGGCGACCTGCTTCATCTGCAGGTGGCCGCCTTCGCCGTCGTGCTGGCGGCTGAGGACGTCGAGCAGGGAGTACTCGCGCACGCTCAGGTCGTGCTCGGACTGCAGGGCGCGTTCGACGTGCGCCTCGATCCTGCCGTACAGGACATAGAGGGCGGCCCACCCGTTGGCGAGGGCGGTGAGCGCGGGGTCGGTGGCGGTCATGGGGTCCGGTCTCCTTCCGGGTGCGGCGGTCTCCAGGATAAGCCCTTCGGTGAAATATCGGCCCAGGCATATATCCCGCTTATGCCGTTCCGACGCTGAGCCGGACTGCCCCTGCTTGCACTTATAGCGCGTCTGCAACTATTGTCGGAGCACGTAAGGCGCACCAGCAATCGTACGGAGGGCAGCTCATGCCTCTCGCGCTCCTCGCCCTGGCCATCGGGGCCTTCGGGATCGGCACCACCGAATTCGTGATCATGGGCCTGCTGCCCGAGATCGCCGGCGACTACGGCGTGTCCATCCCCGACGCCGGCCTCCTGGTCACCGGCTACGCGCTCGGCGTCGTCCTCGGCGCACCGCTGATGACCGTGCTCGGCACCAGGATCGGCCGCAAGACGATGCTCATGCTGCTGATGGGCCTGTTCGTGGTCGGCAACCTGCTCTCCGCCCTCGCGCCGAGCGTCCAACTGATGCTCGCCGGCCGGATCGTGACCTCGCTCGCGC
>NZ_JBSGXP010000249.1:0-5899 GCF_053610105.1 Kitasatospora sp. NPDC054939
GTCCGCGGGTGTCGGACGCCAGGGGTGCCGGACGCCGGGGGGTGCCGGGCGTCAGGGGTGCCGGGTGTCAGCGGGCGTCGAGCGGGGGCAGGCCCATGCGTCCGCGGTGCGAGTCGCGCAGCAGGCTCGCCGGGCTGACCACCGAGGCGCCCGCGTCCAGCACCAGTTCGGACCCGGTGATCATGCCGGCGGCCGGGGACGAGGCGAAGGCGACCGCCGCCGCGATCTCCTCGGCGCCGATCGTCGTGCGCATCGGGTTGCTCTCCCGCAGCCGCACCAGGTCCTCCTCGCCGGGGGCGAGCCGCGACTCGGTCGCGGGGGTGCGCACCCAGCCGGGGGAGAGGGTGGCGAAGCTGACGCCGTACCGGCCGTAGTCGACGGCGAGCTGGCGCGTCAGCGCGGCGATCGCGCCCTTCGCCGCGGCGTACGCGGGCAGGCCGGGTGCGGCGGTGCGGTGCAGGACCAGCGTGTTGAGCAGGCTCTCCCGGAAGGTTCCGGCGGCCAGGATGATTTGGTAGTTCTCGACACCGACGAAGGTGCGCGGGCCCAGCAGGTTCCAGTGGTCGGTGCTCAGCAGCATCGACTGGACCACCGGGTAGAAGGTGAACCCCAGGATCACCAGCAGGGCGGGGGCCACCGTCAGCCAGCCGGCGAGGTTTCCGCTGTTGCGCCGGCGGCGGCGGGCGGTGGCGGCCGGACGGGTGGGGCGTGCGGCCCCACCGGGAGCGCCGGAAGGGCGCCCCCCACCGGGGCGGCGCTGCAAGATCAGGACACCTGGGCGATCGATACGTAATCAATAAGGGGAGGCCCGGTACCCGCGGCCCGGCCGGCCCTCCGGAGGGCCATCGCGCCGATCCGGACGGGCGACCGGACAGGAACCGCCGACCCGCCGGAGCCGGACGGCCCGGGGGAGGCCGGGCCGGCGCTACGCCGGACCGCGGCGCAGCGCCTCACGGGTGGTACCGAGCTTGCGCAGCACCTTCGCGACGTGCTGCTCCACCGTCCGCGGCGACAGGAACAGGGCGACGGCGATGTCCTTGTTGGTGGCGCCGTCGCCGAGCAGCCGGGCGACCTGCTCCTCGCGCGGCGACAGCTCGTCCCCGTAGCCCGCCCGGCCGCGGGACGGCGGACGGGACTGCCCGAGCGCCAGCAGCAGGTGCCGGCAGCGGGCGGCGTCGGTGGTCGCACCGAGCCGGTCGTGGACCGCCACCGCCCCGGTCAGCCGCTGCACGGCCTCGGCGGGCCGGATCCCGGCCAGCGCCTGCGCGGCCTGCTCGTCGGCCAGGGCCGCGTGGTACGGCCGGCCGATGCCGGACCACTGCAGCCGGGCCCGGTCGAACTGGCGGGCCGCCTCCTCCGGGTCCGCGCCCGCGGAGAGCAGTCCGCGGCACAGGTACTGCTCGGCGACCGCCCCCGGCGCGTTCAGCCCCTCGATGCCGCCGCGGTGGTCCTCGGCCAGCGCGGTGCCGGTGGCGTGCTCGCCCCGGCGCACCGCGGTCTCCACCGCCACCGGCACCAGGTCCAGCGCGTACACCCACTCCTCCTTGCGCGGCAGCAGCGGCAGGTACTCGCCGACGGTGCGCCAGGCCGCCTCCGCGTCACCGCGGGTCAGCTGGACGCGGGCCAGACCGGCTGCGGCACCGAGGGCGTTGACGTTCATCCGGGCGGTGTCCCGGCCCAGCACCCGCCCGAACCGCTCCACCGCCCGGGAGACCCGCCCGCGCGCCGCAGCCGTGACGCCCTCCACCGTCGCGAGCAGGTCGTCGACCGCGAGCGGCTCGTCGACGTACTCCGCGAGGAACGCCGCGTACCGCTCGTCCCAGTCCGCCCACTCGCCGGCCAGCCAGGACAGCAGCAGCCGGTAGGAGCGGCAGTGCACGACGAGGGCGTGCGCGTGGTGGTGCCGGGAGAGGGCCAGCGCCTCCTCCGTGTACTCGGCGGCGCGGGCGTCCTGCCCCAGACAGATCCCGATCTCGGCGGCGTTCACCAGGGCCCGGGCGGTGTGCCGGACGACCTCCGGATCCGCGTCGGCCCGCGGCAGGCCGGCGAGCAGCTCCACCGCCTCCGGCCGGCCCTGCGCGGTCAGGACGGTCACCCGGTTGGCCGCCACCGAGGCGTGGACGGTCCGGTCCGGGCTGTCCGCGATGGTCGCCACCGCGCGGTCCAGCCAGGCCCGCTGCTCCGCGGCGGAGAACCGGCTGGTCTCCCACATCGCCAGCAGCGACATCGCGCGGGCGGCCTGCTCCGGCCGCCGCCCCTCCAACTCCTCGACGGCCCGCTCGATCTCCGCCTCGCCCGCCGGGTCGGCCGCCTGGTTGAGCAGCAGCAGCCCCAGGTCGAGCCGGATCTCGCCGCGCGCCGCCACCGGCAGGCCGGGCCCGGCCACGATCCGGCGCAGCGTGGCGATCGTCCGGGTGTACTCGGTGGCGTCCCAGGCCGTCCGGGCGAGGGCGAGCGCGGCCCGGGCGTGCACGTCGGCGGGTAGCCGCGGCTCGTCCAGCACCTGGTGCAGCAGGGTCGCCGCGGTGCCCTGGTCGCCGAGCGCCACGGCCTGGTCCGCGGCGGCCATCGCATGGTCGAGCCAGGCGGCGGAGTCGCCCAGGGCTCGGGCGTGGTGGGCGATCTGGACGCGCGGCGGCTCCGGGAGCGACTCCAGGACGTGCAGGATCCGGCGGTGCAACTGCTGCCGCACCGGGCCGGGAAGGTTGTCGTACTGGGCCTGCCGGCCGAGCGCGTGCGCGAAGCCGTAGCTGTCCGGACCGTACTCGCGCAGCACCGAGGCCGCGAGCGCCGCGAGGAGGGCCGCGCCCGCCTCGTCCGCCGGCAGCCCCGCACAGTCGGCCAGCAGCTGCTCGCCGGCCGGCACCGCCAGCACGGCCGCGACGTTCACCAGCTCCACGGCCTCCGGGGACAGCCGCTCGATGCGTTCCGCGAACACCTCGCGCAGGCTGCGGGGAACGCCGAGCGCACGGTCGCCGAGCTGCCCGCCCAGGGTGATCAGGTCCTCCTCGATGACCAGCGGCAGGCCCTCGCTGCGCTCCACCAGGGTGTGCAGCAGCGCCGGGGTGGCCGACTCGGCCAGCACGGACCGGGCCATCACCCGCAGGTCGTCCGCGGTCAGGCGGTGGAGGGCCAGCTCGGCGCCACCGGTACCGGGCGGGCGCCGGAACGCCGCGCCGAGCACCGGACCCCGCCCGGGGACGTCCCGGGCCCGGTAGGTCAGCACCAGCGCGGTGTCGGCGGGGAGGTCCCGGCCCAGCAGCAGGAGCAGTTCCCGGGTGGCCTCGTCCGCCCAGTGCACGTCCTCGACGACCAGCACCACCGGGGCGATCGCCGCCAGCACCGCCCGCACGCCCCGGGCCACCTGGTCGCGCGGGGCGTTCTGCCCGGACGGGAGGGCCGGGGCGGGCGGCAGCCGTTCGGCGAGTTCCGGCAGCAGTACGGCGAGCACCCCGGCGGCGCCGTCCAGTCGGCCGCCCTCGGGCAGCCAGGGGCCGCAGCGGCGCAAGGCCTCCACCACCGGCCCGAAGGCCAGCGGCTCGCGCAGCGGGTGGCAGCCGCCGGTCACCACGTGGACGCCCTCGCGCTGCAGCTCTGCGGCCGCCTCGGCGACCAGCCGCGACTTGCCGATCCCGGCCTCGCCCTCGACCAGCACCACCGACGGACGCGAGCGCGCGGCGCCCAGCAGCGCCCCGAGCTCGCGCTCGCGCCCGACGAAGGCGGGCGTCCGCCTGCGGGGGGCACCGCCCACCGCGTCGGCCTGCGTCGTCATCCGCTGCGTCCCTCCTGCTCCGTCCCCGGCTCGGGGCCGCGCCTTCCAACCTAGCGCCGGGCACGGTGGACGGCCGGGCGGCGCGGCACTCAACGGTGCAGGTCATCCCGGGCCAGCTGCGCGTCCGCGAGCTTCACGGTGAAGCGGCCGTTGCCCTGGGCGTGGGTGAAGCGCCCGCCGGCGTAGCCGCCGTCCACCCCGGACTCCGACAGCAGGACACGTGCGCCGTTGGGCAGTTGCCCGAGCATGCTCGTCCCGAACTCGCCGGTCGGCACCGCGGACACCGCCGAGGTGCTGTACGCGGCCTCATGGGCGTTTCCGAACGGCTCGCGGGTGAGCTGCGCGTCCGTGGGAAGCTCGAAGGCGGTCGCCTCGCGCAGCACGGTCGCCCCGCCCGGGAGTTCGTACCGCAGCGCCACACCGTCGGCCGAGGTGCGCACATGGACCGTGATCCGCTCGGAGCCCTTCGTGAAGACCAGTCGGGTCTCGGTCGCGGTGCGGGTGCGGGAGTTACCGGTGGTGGTCTCGTACGTCTCGTTGACGGTCTTGTCCGAGCGGCTGATGAACTCCAGGCCGGCGCTGAAGTCGGTGGTGCTCGTGACCAGGCCGATCGGCGCCGGGTTCAGGACCTGCTTGCAGTTCCAGGTGGCTCAACACCCGCTACCGCGACTGGCGCGACCTGGTCCGCGCCGAGCTCTCCGCGCTCCCGGCCGCCGACGCGCGCGCCGTCCTGCGCGGCACCGCCCTGCGCGTCTACCGGCCCGCACGACAGCCGGCGTAGCTCACAGCCCACCCCTACGACCACATTCGGGAGACCCCTGGTGCACCAGGCCCTCTACACCGGCGCACGGACGATCCGCGTCCGGCCCGCCGCACCCCAGCCACCTGCCGCCGGACAGGTCCGCATCGACGTCGCCTACACCGGCATCTGCGGCACTGACCTGCACATCCTCCACGGCGCCATGGACGACCGGGTCACCCTGCCCGCCGTCCTCGGCCACGAGATGTCCGCGCGGATCGCCGAGACCGGCGACGGCGTCACCGGCTGGACGGCCGGCGACCCAGTCACCGTGATGCCCGTCGCGGCCTGCCACGACTGCCACGACGGACACACCCACCTCTGCCACCGCCTCGACTTCCTCGGCATCGACTCCGCCGGTGCCATGCAGACCAGCTGGACCGTCCCCGCCGGGTTCCTCGTCCGCCTCCCGGACGGGCTGCGCCTGGACCACGCCGCCCTGGTCGAGCCCACCGCCGTCGCCGTGCACGACGTGCGGCGCGGCGGGCTGCGCCCGGGGGAGAAAGCGGTGGTGGTGGGCGCGGGCCCGATCGGGGTGTTGATCGGCGTCGTCGCCCGCCGCGCCGGCGCGGACGTCCTGCTGGTGGAGCCCGACGCCCACCGGCGCGAGGTCGCCGAAGGGATCGCTTCGCCACCGTCGACCCTGCGGCCACCGACGTGCCCACCGCCGTCGACGCCTGGACCGGGGGAGCGGGTGCGGACGCCGCCTTCGAGGTCTCCCGGTGCCGCCCAGGGGGTGGCGAACGCCGTCGACTACCTCCGGGCCCGGGGCCGACTGGTCCTGGTGGCCATCCACCCCGTGCCGCGCGAGGTGGACCTGCGCCGCTTCTTCCGGCGCGAACTCAGTCTCCCGGGAGCCCGGCTCTACCGGCGGGAGGACTTCGAGGAGGCCGTCGACCCGCTCGACACCGGGGCGGTCCCGGCCGACGCCCTCCTCTCGCGGACCGAACCGCTCCACCGCGCCCGCGACGCCTTCACCGCCCTCACCTCCGTGTCCGGCGTGCTGAAGGTCTGCTCGACTGCCGCGACACCCCGGGGAGCGAACCGGCATGACGACCCCACGACACCGGCGGCTCTTCGACCTGACCGGACGGCTCGCGGTCGTCACCGGTGCCCGCCGCGGACTCGGCCTCGCCATCGCCGAGGCGCTGGCCGCCGCGGGCGCCGACATCGTCGCCGTCAGCGCCACCCTGGAGCCCACCGGCAGCGAGAAGGAGAACGGCGCCGCAGTGTTCCAGCAGCCCGCCAACGGCAAGGCCCGGCAGCGCTGGAAGCTCGTCCCCGTCCGCTGAGCGCAGCCCCGCGAGGGGGCGGCGACCTGCCGCCCC
>NZ_JBSGXP010000250.1:0-5852 GCF_053610105.1 Kitasatospora sp. NPDC054939
CCGGCGGCGGCTCCACAACCCCCCGGGCCCCGGGGGCTCCCCGGGGGGGCGCCGGGCCCCGGTCCGAGGACCGCGGCCGACCGCCCGCCGCTCCGTTCTGTTCCGTGCCGCACCGTGCCGCGCCGTTCCCGCACCGGCTCAGTGGACGTCGGTGACCACGACGTCCAGCTGCCACGGCTTGCGGGCGCTGCCCGCCGCCGCGACCTCGACCCGGTGGCCCAGGTCCGCCAGCGCGTCGACCAGTTCGCCGGGCGTCTTCGGCTCCGCGCCCGCCACCAGCAGGTCGCGCACCAGGCGGCCCTTGGTGGCCTTGTTGAAGTGGCTGACCACGGTGCGCTTGAGCACCCCGCCCACCTCGCGCTCCTGCAACACCCGGACGGTCGCCGTCCGCGCGGCCACCTCGCCGGCCGGCTTCCAGGCCGCCGCGTACGCGGAGCTGCGCAGGTCCAGCACAAGGCCGTCGGCGACCTCCGGCAGCGCGGCGGCCGTCGCGGCGCGCCAGTACGCGCCGAGCGCCCCGAGCCCGGGGAGCTTGACGCCCATCGAGCAGCGGTAGGGCGGGATCCGGTCGGTGATCCGCACCGCGCCCCAGAGGCCGGAGAACACCAGCAGCGCCTGCTCGGCCCGGGCGGTGGCCGGTTCGTCGAGGGTGGCCAGGCCGAGGTTGTCGAAGAGGACGCCGGTGTACACCTGGCCGGCGGGCAGGGCGCCCGCGGTGCGGAGCCCGGCGTTGCGGGCGATCTCGCCGCGCAGGCCGGGGGTCAGGCCGAGCACCTCGGCGGCGGTGTCCTCGTCGCCCCGGCAGAGCGCGACCAGGGTGTCGAGTACCGCCGCGCGGGCCGGCCCGAGCGCGGGCAGGGACAGGGTGCCGAGCTCCACCGGCACCCCGTCCCCGGACGCGGCCTTGCCCTCCGAGGGCGGCAACAGCACCAGCACAGCGGACTCCTCAACATTTTGTGGCGAGTGACCCCGCCACCCTACGCGGTCGAGGAGTCCGCCGGTCGGGCCGCCGTCGTGCGGTGGGCAGGAGCGGGGCCTACCTGCCGCCGGCGGCCACCGCCGCGGCGCCGGCCCCGAGGGCCAGGCAGAGCGGCGAGTAGTAGCGGCTGTCCATCCGCCGGAAGCGGTCCGACCGCGCCAGCAGGCCACGGCCGAACAGCACCGGACCGGCGGCTCCGCGCGCCAGCAGCGCCCCGGCGGCCAGACCGGCGCCGGTGGCCCGCAGCCAGGCCGGTCCGGCGGCCGGCAGGACCCCGGCCCGGGCGCCCACCAGGTACGCCGACGTGCCCAGCGCCCCGGCCACCGCGAGGCAGAGGGTGGCGGGCGGTACGCCGTCGCCCGTGCCGACCACGGTGTCCGCGAAGTCCTTGGGCGACTTCAGCGGCCACGGCGTCACCGTCCAGAGCGCGTGCAGGGCGGACGTCCCTGCCAGCGCTGCCGCGACCGCTCCGCCTGTGACCCGTACTGCGCTCATCGCGCAACCCCCTGTTCATCACCATGAACCGACCGGTACACCTGCATCGGCGGGCCCGGCGGGCCCGCCGCACGGACACCATACGATGCCTCAACTCGCTTGCGGTGCACGGCGGCTCGTGTCGTCCGCCGACCGGCCGAATCGCTCGAACGGAGGATTGCGCGCCGGTTCCCGGCGCCCTGCCGGGGGCCGCCCCGGACCTGCCCGGACCACCGCGGACGGCCCCGCACGACCCCGGACCGCCCCCGACGCGCCGCCGACACGCCCGCCGCGCCGAACCCCCGACGCACCGCCGACACGCCCGCCGCGCCGAACTGCCCCCGGCGGCCCGCCCGCCTACGCTGCCCCCATGCCTCGCCGAAAGCTCCGCATCAGGGCCGCCGACCCCTCGGTGATCGACGCCGAACTGGCCGCCCTCCGCACCCGGCTGGAGATCCGCACCCAGTGGCCCGCCGAGGTCCTCGCCGAGGCCGAGGACGCGGTGCGCTCGCCCCGGCTGCCGGAGTACGACGCGACCGGGCTGCCGCTGTTCACCGTCGACCCGCCCGGCTCGCGCGACCTCGACCAGGCGATGCACCTGGCCCACCGGCCCGGCGGCGGCTACCGGGTGCACTACGCCATCGCCGACGTCGCCGCCTTCGTCCGCCCGGGCGGCGCGATCGACGCGGAGGCCCGCCGCCGGGTCCAGACGCTCTACTTCCCCGACCGGCGCATCCCGCTGCACCCCGCCCGGCTCTCCGAGGACGCCGCCAGCCTGCTGCCCGGCGAGACCCGGCCCGCCCTGCTCTGGCAGCTCGACCTCGCCCCGGACGGCGCGGTGGTGCTCGCCGACCTGCGCCGCGCGCTGGTCCGCTCGCACCGCCGCCTCGACTACGAGGCCGTCCAGCGGGCGGTGGACGGCGGCGGCGCGGACGAGCAGCCGGCCCTGCTCGCCACCGTCGGCCGGCTGCGCGAGGAGCAGGAGCGGGCCCGCGGCGGGACCAGCCTGCCGGTCCCCGAGCAGGAGATCGCGGACGGCCCGCACGGCTACTCCCTCGGCTTCCGCGCCCCGGCCCCCGCCGAGGGCTGGAACGCCCAGATCTCGCTGCTCACCGGCATGGCCGCGGCCGAACTGATGCTGGACGCCGGCCTCGGCCTGCTGCGCACCCTGCCCGCCGCGCCCGCCGAGGCGTACGAGCGGCTGCGCCGGGTGGCGGGCGCCCTGGACATCGCCTGGCCGGCCGGGCTGCCGTACCCGGAGCTGATCCGCTCGCTCGACCCGGACGAGCCGCTGCACGCCGCCTTCCTGAACGAGTGCACCGGACTGCTGCGCGGCGCCGGCTACCGGGCCTTCGACGCGGCCCGGGACCGCCCCGCCCCGGACGACCCGGGCCACGCCGCGCTCGCCGCCCCGTACGCGCACTGCACCGCCCCGCTGCGCCGGCTCGCGGACCGCTTCGCGCTGGAGGTCTGCGCGGCGGTCGCGGCCGGGGAGGAGGCACCGGAGTGGGCCCGGACGGCCCTGCCGGGGCTGCCCGCCCTGATGGCGGCCGGGGACCGCCGCTCGGGCGAGGTGGAGCGGGCCTGCGTCGACCTGGTGGAGGCGGAGCTGCTGCGCGGCCGGGAGGGCGAGGAGTTCACCGCGGTAGTGGTGGACGTGGACGGGAGGCGCCCGGCCTCCGGGACCGTCCAACTGCGCGAGCCCGCCGTCCGGGCCCGCTGCGACGGGGCGCCGGGGGAGGCGGCCGGGCGCCCGCTGCCGCTCGGCGGGCGGGTCCGGGTCCGGCTCGCGCAGGCCGACCCCGCCACCCGTACGGTCCGCTTCGCACCCGTCTGAACGCCTCCCGGTGGGAGGATCGGACCGTGCCCGACCAGAAACCCGTGGACGACCCGAGCGCGGCCGCCGATCGGCGCCGCCGCCAACTGGTGCTCGCCATCTGCTGCCTGAGCCTGTTCATCGTCGGTCTCGACAACACCGTGGTGAACATCGCGCTCCCGGCGATCCAGAAGGACCTCGACGCCCCCGCGTCCGGCCTCCAGTGGATCATCGACGCCTACACCCTGGTGCTGGCCTCGCTGCTGATGCTGTTCGGCTCGGTCGCGGACCGCTTCGGCCGCAAACGGGTGTTCCAGCTCGGCCTGCTGCTGTTCGTGCTGGGCTCGCTGCTGTGCAGCCTGGCGCCGAGCCTGGAGTGGCTGGTGGCGTTCCGGGCGCTGCAGGCGGTCGGCGGCTCGATGCTCAACCCGGTGGCGATGTCGATCATCACCAACACCTTCACCGAACCGCGCGAGCGGGCCCGGGCGATCGGCGTCTGGGGCGGGGTGGTCGGCATCTCGATGGCGCTCGGCCCGCTGGTCGGCGGCTTCCTGGTGGAGTGGTCCGGCTGGCCCGCGATCTTCCTGATCAACGTTCCGGTCGGCCTGGTCGCGTGCCTGCTGACCGCCCGTTACGTACCCGAGTCGCGGGCGCCCCGGCCCCGCCGACTGGACCCGGTGGGCCAGCTGCTGATGGTGGTGCTGCTCGGCTGCGGCACCGCCGCGATCATCGAGGGCCCCGAGCACGGCTGGACCTCCCCGCTGATCCTGGGCCTCGCCGCGGCCGCCCTGCTGGCCCTGGCGGCCTTCCCGCTCTGGGAGCGCCGGCTGGCCGAACCGCTGGTCGACCCGCGCTTCTTCCGCAGCGTGCCGTTCACCGGGGCGACCGTGACCGCGGTCTGCGCCTTCGCCGCACTGGGCGGCTTCCTCTTCCTCAACACCCTCTACCTGCAGGACGTCCGGGGGTACGACCCGGTGCAGGCGGGCCTGTGGACGCTGCCGATGGCCGGGATGATGCTGCTCTGCGCGCCGGTGTCCGGCCGGATCGTCGGCAGCCGGGGCCCGCGCCTGCCGCTGGTCGCGGCCGGACTCGGGCTCGCCGCCAGCGGGGTGCTGCTCACCCGGCTCACGGCGGACTCGCCGGCCGGCCTGCTGCTGGTGGCGTACGGGCTGTTCGGCTTCGGCTTCGGCACGGTGAACGCGCCGATCACCAACGCCGCGGTCTCCGGCATGCCGCGCGCCCAGGCCGGCGTCGCCGCGGCCGTCGCCTCGACCAGTCGGCAGGTCGGCCAGTCGCTGGGCGTCGCGGTGATCGGCACCGTGGTCACGGCGGCGGTGGTCGGACCGATGGCGACCGGCTTCGCCCCGGCGAGCCGGGCGGGCTGGTGGATCGTGGCCGGGCTGGGCGCCGCGATCACCGTGCTCGGCCTGGTGACCACCACCGGCCGGGCGGTCCGCAGCGCCGACCGGGTCGCCGCCTGCTTCGGCGCAGGACCGCCGCCGCCCCGGACCGCGGTTCGGGAAGCCCCGCCCGAGCGGCTACCATGACCACTACGGCGGACGAGCCGGCCGGGCGGTCGCGACGGGTCCACGGACCCGCCGAGGAACGTCCGGGCTCCACAGAGCAGGGTGGTGGGTAACGCCCACCCGGGGTGACCCGCGGGACAGTGCCACAGAAAACAGACCGCCCCCCGCCTCGGCGGAGGGTAAGGGTGAAACGGTGGTGTAAGAGACCACCAGCGGCCGAGGTGACTCGGCCGGCTCGGTAAACCCCACTCGGAGCAAGGTCAAGATCGGTGCCTCCGGGCGCCGTGCGCGGGTGTTCGAGGGCTGCTCGCCCGAGCCCGCGGGTAGACCGCACGAGGCTGTCGGCAACGGCAGCCCTAGATGGATGGCCGCCTCCCCGGGCCGCGCGAGCAACCCGGGAGACAGAACCCGGCGTACAGGCCGCCTCGTCCGCCGCCCCAGGGCCCCCGACCTGCACCTCCGTGCGGAACGGGGGCCTTCGTCATGCGCCCCGCGCGGACGGCCGACACGGGGAAGATCACCGAACCCGCGACAGGCCGCTCACGGGCCGTCAGACTGGCTCCCATGTGCTTCCACACGACCGTTCGACCGGCCCCCGGTGCCGCCGACCCCGTCGGCGCGCCGAGCGGTGCGGTGACGGGCCGATCCGTCCAGGAGGGCGACCCGCGATGAGCCTGCCCGCACCCGCCGCCTGCCCGATCCACGGGGTCCCCGACAACTGCGCGGACCTCATGCGCCGACTCGCCGAACCGGAGCAGCAGCCGCGCACCGTCGTGGTCCGCCCGGTGTCGGGGGTGCCCGCCCAGCCGGGCGCCGTCCCGCCGGACCCGAGGGTGGCGCAGGCCCGCGAGGCCAACCGCGCCTCGCTGCGCTCCGCCGCCTGGGTGGTCGGCGGGGTGCTGGCCCTGATCGTCGCGCTGACCCTGGTGAAGCTGCTGGGCTGGATCAACCTGAGCATCCCGGGCGGCGGCGGTGGCCCGCAGCCCGGCGCGACCGCGACGGTCACCGTCACCTCCCGCTGACCGGGCCCCGCCGTGGTGCGGGGGCGGCCCCGCCG
>NZ_JBSGXP010000251.1:0-5824 GCF_053610105.1 Kitasatospora sp. NPDC054939
GGGCCCTTCTGGCCCTGCGTGACGTCGAACTCGACCTTCTGGCCCTCGAGCAGCTCACGGAAGCCGTTGGCGTTGATGTTCGAGTAGTGGGCGAACACGTCCGGACCGCCACCCTCCTGCTCGATGAAGCCGAAGCCCTTTTCCGAGTTGAACCACTTCACAGTGCCATTAGCCATAAAGATTCTCCTTAAGAGGCTGTTCGAAGCTCGCACAGCGCGAGCTTCGGGTCGCCGCGATGAGCACCCACCCGGGGAAGAGCCGGGAAACAGAAAATGCGCCTGCGAAACATCAGCAGGCGCACACAAAGTTCATGGGAACCACTACTGCAACTACAACGACTCTAGCAGGCCCGAGCCCGCGACGGACGGATTCCTCGCCCTCGTTTTCGGCACGGAGTCCTCCGGAGCCGCCGACCCCGCGTCGCCACGACCGCCAACGCGCCGCGATGGCAGACCTGTTGGCCGGCCGCGCGCCGACCGCGCCGGCCTCCGCGGGAGGGCGAAATTCGATGGGATCGGCGCGCCGACCCGGCGCCGCGACCGCTCCCCGCAGGCCGGGTACCCCCTCCGCACGGCGGCGCCGCCGCCCAGGGGCACACGGGGCGGCGTACGCAACAATCCGGCCGCAACTCGAACTCGCGCACACCGAAAGTCCCCGCTCCCGCACTTTTCGGCGCACACTGGAGGGGATGACAAACTCTTCAGCAGCCCGCCGCCCCCTGCCGAACAGCCCTTTCAAGGCTCCGGTGGAGGCCCCGCGCAAGCACTTCGCCGTCGGCGACCGGGTCACCCACGACCGCTACGGCCTCGGCCGGGTCATCGGCGTAGAGGGCGACGGCAACATCGCCGCACTCGTCGACTTCGGACCACGACAGGAGCGCATCCTGCATCCGTACAGCGCGATGTACAAGCTCTGACCGACGTACGAACCCTGACCCCGGACGCCACCGCCGACCGGGCCGCACACCGTGCGGGCCGTGCGGCGGCGGAACGTCGCACCCGCCGGCCCGCCCCGGGACGTGCCGACCGGCAGGGCGGGCGTCGGCCTGCCTCCGTCAGGCCGCCTCGGGGAAGTCCTTGCGCTTGATCTTGGCGCGCCGGCCGTCGGGGTGGTGGAAGACGATCCCCTCCGCCGGGCTGCCCGGCGCGTAGCGGCTCTCCAGCTCGGCGAGGAACTCCCGTAGGCCCTCGTAGCTGCGCGGAACCGCCCCATACACCGGCGCCTTGAGGTCGAACGGCACGCACAGGTGGCCGTCGAGCTTCAGCGGGTTGCCCTGGATGCGCGGGCCGAGGGCCTCACAGGCATGCTCACCGTCCGGCCAGGCGGACACGTCGGTGGCGTGGGCGGCCGCCAGGATCCACCTGTCCTCGGGGCCCTGCTCGTCGGTGTCGACGTACCAGCCGTCGATGATGCCCTGCTGCTTCTGCGCCTTGCTGGGGTTGCGCCGCTTCTCCACCCGCACCAGGTGGCCCCCGCGGACGGTCAGGCGGACGTTGGTGCCGTCCAGCTTCTCGGTGGGCGCGCCCTCCCCGGCGAACACCCAGGCGCACTCGGCGCGCGGGCGGTCCACGACGCGGAAGTCGCCGTCCCGCTCGAACAGCGTGGGGATCTTCTCCATGACCTGCCTGCCTCTCCTGACCTGTCCGACCAGTTCCTCGTGCGTGATCGCCCCCGCCGCCAGGCCGCTCGCCAGTGACCGCACCAGGTCCGCGACGGAGACCCCGGCATCCACGGCGACGAGCTTCAGCGCCTTCTTCTCCTCCGGCGAGACCCAGGCGACCAGCCGCGACCAGCCGTCCGGCGGGGTCCAGCGCGCCAGCCGCTCCGGGTCCTTCCGCGGCCGACCGCGGCGTTTGACCTCTTCTTCCATGGCCGCGAGCCTAGGCAGCCCATTGATGTTGTGTCAATTGGCATAACAGAAATTCGACTGCCGGAGCCGACCCCCCGTCATGTGCCTACGGGCCCGCGGGGACGGTCGCCCGCGAGGACCCCCAGCCCGGGTGCGCCGCACCCCGGTTGCCCGCGTCCTGGAGGACCCGTCGCGCCGCTGCCAGCCTGGATCCCGCGGACGCCCCGGCCGGCCGCCGCCCGGCCCTCGCACCCGGGTGGGCGCACCCGTGCCGGCGGCCGCGCGACCACACCCCGGGCCACGACACCGTCCACGCAACGGAAGCGAGCCCCGTGCACCCCGTTCACCGCCCCACCGACACGCCCCGCCCCGCCCTCCTCGACCTCCTGCGCCGAACCGCGGACGACCCGGGGCGCCGCATCCTGTTCACCGGCGCCACCGTCGTCACCATGGACCCGGCACTCGGGACCCTCCCCGCCGGCGACCTCCTCGTCACCGGCGACACCGTGCTGATCGCCGGACAGGTCCGCAAGTGGGCAGGCCGCGTCCTGGACGTCGACCTGCCCGCCCTGCGCGCCGAGGCGGCGGCCTCGCGCGACCGCATCCTCCACGCGGCCTCCGGCTGACCGCACCCCGCGGCATCCCGCTCCCGGGCAGCGCGTCCTCCGCCCTCCGCCGTTCCGGTCAGCGCGGGGGCCGGTGGTGGGGGTCGAGCGGCTCGGCGTGCGCGGCGAGGACCGCGGCCTGCAGGCGGCGCTCCACGCCGAGCTTGGCGAGCAGCCGCGAGACGTGGTTCTTCACCGTCTTCTCCGCGAGGTACAGCTCCTCGCCGATCTGCCGGTTCGTCCTGCCCTCGCCCACCAGGGCGAGGATCTCCCGTTCCCGCGGTGTCAGCCGGGCCAGCGCGGCGTCGGCCGCGCTCTCCTCGTGATGGCGCAGGCTCTCCATCAACTGGCGGGTGGTCGCCGGGTCCAGCATGGACCCGCCCGCGGCGACCGTCCGGACCGCACCGAGCAGGTCGGAGCCCTTGACCTGCTTCAGGACGTACCCGGCGGCGCCCGCCATGACGGCGTCGAGCAGTGCGTCGTCGTCGTCGAACGACGTGAGCATCAGGCAGGCCAGCCCGGGCATCCGGTCCCGCAGCTCCCGGCAGACGGTGACCCCGTCGCCGTCCGGCAGCCGGACGTCGAGGACGGCGACGTCCGGGCGCAGCGCGGGGACGCGGGCGAGTGCCTGCGCGCAGGTCGCCGCCTCGCCGACGACCTCGATGTCGGGCTCGGTGTCCAGGAGGTCGCGCACGCCGCGCCGGACCACCTCGTGGTCGTCGAGGAGGAACACCCGGACGGTCCGCTGCGCCGCGGGCTCGGTCGCGTTCATGGGCTCTCCCTCCGTGACCGCGCCGGTCATGCCACCGATTCTCCGCGCTCGGCCCGGCACCTGCAGCCGGGCCGAGCGGGCCCCGGGCGGGCGGCGGGCAGTCGGCGGGACTCCCCCGGGCGCGGCCCCCGGCCGGTGCGCGGCGCACCGGGCGGTCGGGACCTAGGCTGATGAGTGGCATCGGGCGAGCCACGGAGGATCCCCTTGGGCAGTGAGCCGCAGACGCCCACCCCCGTGCCGCAGCTGCGGCTGGACGAGCTGCTGGACGAGCTCCAGGCCCGGCTGGACGCGGCGCGCGGCACCCGCGACCGCGTGCACAGCCTGCTGGAGGCGGTGCTCGCGGTCGGCCGTGACCTGGAGCTGACGCAGGCGCTGCGGCACATCGTGGAGGCGGCGGTCGCCCTGGTGGACGCCGAGTACGGCGCGCTCGGGGTGATCGGCGAGGACCGGCGGCTCGCCCAGTTCGTCCCGGTCGGGGTGAGCGAGGAGCAGGTCGCCCGGATCGGGGCGCTGCCGTCCGGGCACGGGGTGCTCGGCGAGCTGATCCGCAGGCCCGAGCCGTTGCGGCTGGCCCGGATCGCGGACCACCCGGCCTCGTACGGTTTCCCGGCGCAGCATCCGCCGATGCGGACCTTCCTCGGGGTGCCGATCCGGGTCCGGGGCAGGGTCTTCGGCAACCTCTACCTGACCGAGAAGCGCGGCGGCGCGGAGTTCGACGCCGAGGACGAGGCGGTGCTCGCGACCCTCGCCGTGGCGGCCGGGGTGGCCATCGACAACGCGCGGCTGTACGAGCAGGCCCGGTTGCGGGAGCAGTGGTTGGAGACGGGCGCGGAGATCACCAACAGTCTGATGTCCGGCCGGTCGGAGCCGGAGGTGCTCGACCTGCTGGTCGCCCGGGCCTCCGAGATCGCCGGGGCCGACCTGGCGGTGGTGGCGCTGCCGCTCCCCGGGTCCGGCGAACTGGAGGTCCGCATCGCGTCGGGCCTGGGCGAGCAGCACCACCGCGGGCTGGTCGTCCCGGTGGAGGGGTCGTTCGTCGGCGCGGCGCTCCGCTCCGGTGGGCTCGTCACCAGCAGCGACGTGGCGAACGACCCGCGGATTACCGCCGGCCCGCCCCGCTGGGAGGGCCTGGGCCCGGCCGTCGCCGTGCCGATCGGTACCGGCGAGCACGGTGTGCGCGGGGTGCTGATGCTGGCCCGGGCGGCCGGTGCACCGCTGTTCGGCGAGGACGAGTCGGGGCCGCTGCTCGGTTTCGCCGGTCAGGCCGCGGTGGCGATGGAGCTGGCCGAGCGGCGCAGGGACTCCGAGCAGGTCGCGCTGCTCCAGGAGCGCGACCGGATCGCCCGCGACCTCCACGACCTGGCGATCCAGCGGCTCTTCGCCACCGGGATGACCCTCCAGGGCGCCACCCGTTTCATCGACCACCCGGAGGCGGCCGACCGCGTGCTGCGGGCCATCGACGATCTGGACGACACCGTGCGGACCATCCGGGCCACCATTTTCGGCCTGCGGCTGCGCGAGTCGGGTCCGGCCGCGACGGGCCTGCGGGCGCGGGTGGTCGGGGCGGTGGAGCGGGCCGCCCCGGCGCTCGGTTTCACGCCGTCCCTGCGGATGACCGGCCCGCTCGACGCCACCGTGCCGCGGGAGACCGCCGATGCGGCCGTCGCCGTCCTGGCGGAGGCGCTGTCCAACGCGGCCCGGCACGCGAGCGCGGGCGCGGTGGACATCTCCCTCACCGCCGGGGCGGAGCTGGTGCTGGTGGTGGCGGACGACGGCGTCGGCCTTCCGGAGGGCGGCCGGCGCAGCGGCCTGGCCAACCTCGCCGACCGGGCCGCCGCCCTCGGGGGTTCCTTCGGCGCGGTGGAGCGCGGCGGGGGCGGCACGGTGCTGGAGTGGCGGGTCCCGCTCCCGTCGGCCTGACCGGAGCCCGGGCCGGCGGCGGTCCGGTGCCCGGCCGGGGCGGGCTACGACGATCCGCGGCCCGTCTCCGCGTACGCTCCGGCCGACGCCCTGGCCCGGGGCGCCGTCCCCTGGGCCTCGCTCGCCGTCCTGTCCGCCGTCGGCCTGGCCGGTCTGGCGGTGGCGTTCGCGGCGCTGGAGCGCCGCGACCTGGCGATCTGAGCAGCAGTTCCTGCGGCGACCGGGCCCCGGTACGGCATCCCTCCGTACGACATCCGTCAGTACGGCATCGGACGGCCGGACGGGGTGCGCAGGTCGAGCGGGGGCCGGGGGCGGGGGACGGCCGGGCGCTTGACGATCCTGATCCTGTCCATCAGGGCCACCTCCTCGGTGCGGATTCTCCTCGGTGCGGTTTCCACCCTCCCCGGAACCGCGCCCCGCCCCCAGAGGCCGTCGCCCCGCTTCTTCCGGACCGACCGGGGGCCCGCGCCGCTGGGCCGGACGGCCCAGGCGCCCGGGCACTCAGGCATCGGGGCGCCGGGGACCGGTGCCCGGGGCCGGTCCGTCCGGATGCGTGGACCCGCAGGGCCGACGGCCTCCCGAGCCCCGCGGCCGGGGGGGGCCCGCGACGACCACCCCGCCCCCGCAGGTGCCCCCGGCCCGGGGGTAGAACGCCGGGCGAGGGTAGAGCCCCCGGCG
>NZ_JBSGXP010000252.1:0-5383 GCF_053610105.1 Kitasatospora sp. NPDC054939
GCCGACCGCCGCACCCGGGAGGGCCCTCGGCCGGACAGGCCCTAGGGTGCGGGCCGGGCCGGGGTGTCCCAGCGGGCGAGCCAGGTGCGGGACTGGCGGTGCTCGGCGGCGACCCGGCCGGTGGCGTCGGCCGGGACGCGGGTCAGGGCCTCGCGGGCCGCTTCGGGCCGGCCGGTCCAGGCGTGGGCGCCGGCCAGCCGGGCGGCGACCAGGGCGCGGTCGTGCGGGGAGGCCGCGGTACGGGGCCGGGGGAGCGCGGGTTCGGGCCGTACCGGCAGCGGCGGGCGAAACGTTTCGTCCAGCCGGGACAGAGCCTCGCCGAGATGGGCGACGGCAGCCCGGGCATGGCTGCGGTGGCCGGTCCGGACGGCGAGGTCCCGGTGGCAGGTGCCGTGGGCGACGGTGAGCACCAGTTCCGCGCGCGCCAGCCAGGGCGTGCGCTCGCCGGTCCGGACGGCCGCCTCGGCGAGCCGTTCGGCGTCGTCGAGGGCCCGCCGGGCGGCGCCCGCCTCGCCGGCCAGCGCGTACCCGTGGGCCTGGGCGACGGCGGCCCAGCCCTGGCTGCCGGGGAGCGGGCGGGCGGCGGCCCGGGCGGCGGTGGCCAGGGCGAGCGCGGTGGCCGCGTCGCCGACCGACCAGTGCACGTTGCTCCGGCGGGTGAGCAGGGCGGCGGCGGTCCCGTGGTCGCCGCACTCGCGGGCCCAGTCCAGCCCGCAGTCGTACCAGGTGAGGGCCCGGGCGTGCTGCCCGGCGTCGAACCGGGCCCAGCCGGCGAGCTCGGCGTACCGCGCGGCGAGCGAGCGCAGCGGGCCGAGGGCGCTCCTGGGGGCGGCGCGCTGCCAGCCGGCCAGGGTGCGGGTGTGGTGTTCCAGGACGGCGGTGAGGTCCTGGCCGCCGATCCGGGTGGCGGCTTCGCGGTAGGCGGCGAGCAGGACGCCGAGCACCTCGAAGGTGGCCGGGTCGGGGGCCGCGGGCGGGGCCGGGGCGAGGGTCGGCCGGGCGGGGGCGGTCAGCTGGTCGAGGCGGCGGCGCTGCTGGGCGACGGAGCTCCAGAGGTGGGTCAACTCCCCTCCGGTGAGGAGGAGTTCGTCGGCCCGGGCGGGCAGGTCGGGCGGCGGCCAGCGGCGGGCGTTCTCGACCCGGCTGATGAGCGAGTCGTCGTACCCGAGCCGGCGGCCCAGTTCGGCCTGGCTGAGCCCGCGGGCCTCGCGCCAGTGCCGTAATCGGCGGCCGAAGTGGTTGCGCGCCGAGGGCACGAGGGCGGGGGTGGGGGCAGGGGGGAACGGCATGGCGGGTCTCCCGAGAGGGGATGGGGAGCGCAGGGTGGGGGCGAGCCGTCAGGAGAGCTTTGCGGGGGATTGTCATGGACAGGTATCCCCGCGGTTGCGGCCGGGTCAAACGGGGCCGGCGCGCGGGTGCACGGCCGGCGCCGCGAACGGGCCCGGGGGAACCGGCGACCGGGCCCGGGAACGACGACCGGGCCCGGGAACCGTGAACGGTTCCCGGGCCCGGTGCGGCGCTGCGGGGTCGGATCAGGCGGCCGAACCCGCCTGCGCCAGCTCCGCGGCCCGGCGCCGACGGCCCACCACGGCCGACGCCACCAGGACGATCACCGCGGCGACCAGCGACAGGTACATCTGCTTGCGGCCCGACTCGTCCGTGAACATGTACGCCATCACGAAGCCGATCATGCCGATCGCGGTCCAGGTGAGGTACGGGTACAGCCACATCCGGACGGTGATGCGCTCGGGGCTCTCGCGCTCCAGGATCTTGCGCATCCGCAGCTGCGAGAAGCAGATCACCAGCCAGACGAACAGGGCGATCGCGCCCGAGGAGTTCAGCAGGAAGGAGAAGACGGTGTCCGGCGAGGTGTAGTTGAAGAACACCGCGACGAAGCCGAAGACCACCGAGGCGAGGATCGCGGTGCGCGGCACGCCGCGCTCGGTCACCTTGGCGAACGCCTTGGGCGCGTCGCCGCGCTGGCCGAGCGAGAACGCCATGCGGGAGGCGGTGTACATGCCCGAGTTGAGGCAGGACAGCACGGCGGTCAGCACGATGAGGTCCATCACCGGGCCGGCGCCGGGGATGCCGAGGTGCTCCAGCACCGCGACGTACGGGCTGCTCTTCACCGCGGCGGAGTCCCACGGCAGCAGGGTCACGATGAGCAGGATCGAGCCCAGGTAGAAGACGCCGATGCGCCAGATCACGCTGTTGGTGGCCTTGCTCACGGCGCGCTGCGGGTCCTCGGACTCGCCGGCGGCCAGGGTGACGATCTCGCTGCCCATGAAGGCGAACACGACGGTGAGCATGCCGGTGAAGACCGCGCCCATGCCGTTCGGCAGGAAGCCCCCGTGGCCGACCAGGTTCTCGGTGCCGACCGCGCTGGTGCCGGGGAGCAGGCCGAACACGGCCAGGCCGCCGACCACCAGGAACGCGGCGATCGCCACGACCTTGATGCCCGCGAACCAGAACTCGAACTCGCCGTAGGAGGCGACCGAGAACAGGTTGGTGGCGGTCAGCACCGCCATCACGATCAGGGCGAAGCCCCACTGCGGCACATCGGGCATCCACTGGTTGAGGATCTTCGCACCCGCGGTGGCCTCGACGGCCAGCACCACGACCCAGAAGAACCAGTACAGCCAGCCGATGCTGAACCCGGCCCAGCGGCCGAGCGCGCGGTCCGCGTACGCGGAGAAGGAACCGCTCTGCGGGTCGGCCGCGGCCATCTCGCCGAGCATCCGCATCACCAGAACGACCAGCACACCGGCCAGCGCGTACGAGAGCAGGATGCCGGGGCCGGTGGAGGCGATGCCGGCGCCGGAGCCGACGAACAGGCCGGCGCCGATCACACCGCCGATCGCGATCATCGACAGGTGGCGGTTCTTGAGGCCGGCCTTGAGGTGGCCGTCGCCACCGTCGGGACCGCCGAGGTGGCCTGCGCCGTGGCCGGGGGTGGTGGCCGGAGGCGCTACAGCCGACTTGGTGCTTTCCGCACTCATCAGGGATTCCCTGTGCCTTTCCAGCGCGGCCTCTGCCCCTCGGCACGTGCTGCCGGAGGGTGGGGGACGGATCCGCGCAATGCGGTGAAAGCTACTTTCTACTTCCGGGTATCGGAACAACAGCCTGGTAACTGTTCGCTCAGCGGACGAAAAGCCCAGGTCAGAGCGGGTGAAGAGGGTCGCGGGAAAGCTCAAATCTGACGCAGCGTGAGGTCGTCGACGCGCTCCGCAGGGGATCCGGCACCCTGCGTGCGGCGGCCGGGGGCCCGTCGCCGGGGGCGCGATCCGGCCCGTCCATACTGGCGGCGTGAAGATCGTGCTCGTGGTGTTCGGCGTCCTCGCCGTCCTGGCCCTGTTGGCCCTGGTGCACTGGTACCTCTGGCGGCGCCTGGTGCGCGACGTCTCCGCCCCCGGCGGGCGCTGGCGGCGGGCCGGTACGGTGCTCGCCGTCGCGCTGCCGCTGGTGTCGGTGGGCGCCCTGGTCGGCGGACGGGCGTTGCCGCTGGCCGTCGAGCGCTGGTTCGCCTGGCCGGGCTTCCTCTGGCTCGCCGTCCTGCTCTACCTCACCCTGGCGCTGCTGGTCGGCGAGGCGCTCCGGCCGCTGCTGCTCCGGGCAGGGCGGCGCAGGCCCGTCCGGGTCGCGGCGGCGAGCGGGCCTGCGGGGCTCCGCGCCGAGGGCCGCACGGAGAGCGCGGGGAGCACGGAGGCCGGCGCGCCCGACTCGGTGGCGGCGGAGGCGGGAGCAGCGGGACCGGCGGCGGAGGAGGCGGCGGGAGCGGCCGGGCGGGCGGGGCTGCCGCAGTCGCCCGAGCGCCGGCTGTTCGTCGCCCGGACGGTGGCGATCGGCGCCTCCGGGGTGGCCGCCGCCGTGGTCGGCAACGGCATGCACGGCGTGCTGCGCGGCCCCCGGCTCAAGCAGGTGACCGTCCCGCTGGCCAAGCTGCCCGTCCGGGCGCACGGCTACCGGATCGCGGTCGTCAGCGACATCCACCTCGGCCCGATCCTGGGCCGCGCCCACACCCAGCGGATCGTCGACACCATCAACGGTGCCCGGCCCGACCTGATCGCGATCGTCGGCGACATGGTCGACGGCAGCGTGCCCGACCTCGGCCCGGCCGCCCTTCCGCTGGCGCAGTTGCAGGCCCGCGACGGCGCGTACTTCGTCACCGGCAACCACGAGTACTTCTCCGGCGCCGCGCCCTGGGTGGACTTCGTCCGGGAACTCGGCATCCACCCGCTGCAGAACGAGCGCGTCGAACTGCCCGGCTTCGACCTGGCCGGGGTCAACGACATCGCCGGCGCCCGGGAGGGCGACGGGCCCGACTTCGGCAGGGCGCTCGGCGACCGCGACCGCAGCCGCACCTCGGTGCTGCTCTCGCACCAGCCGGTCACCGTCCACGACGCCGTCCGGCACGGCGTCGACCTGCAGCTCTCCGGCCACACCCACGGCGGCCAGCTGTGGCCGGGCAACGTCCTCGCCGACCTCGCCAACCCCACCGTCGCCGGGCTGGAGCGCTACGGCGACACCCAGCTCTACGTCACCCGGGGCGCCGGCGCCTGGGGTCCGCCGGTCCGGGTCGGCGCGCCGTCCGACATCACGATCGTGACCCTCGCCTCGCCGCAGGCCTGAACCCGCTGCCACGGCCGTCCGGCAGCTCGCGCAGCTCCAGCACGGTGATCCGCCGCCCGTCCGCGGGCCGGCCGGTGAGCCGGGCGGCCAGCAGCCGCGGGATGTCGTCCTCCTGCGAGTAGCCGGGCACCACCGCGACCTCGGCGTGCCGGACGCCCGGCTCACCGGCCACGGCGTACGCCACCCGGTAGACGGTGCTGCCCGGGACGGACCCGGTGCCGGCGGTGGTCATCGCGGTCACCTCCGCCCCCAGTCTGCGCCCGGCCCGGCGGCGTCCGCGGCCCGAGCGGTGGTCCTGTGGCCGAACGGCGCAAAGGCGGGCAGAGTGGGATACCTCCGGAGCGGACCACGGCTCGGCGTACGCGTCCTGCCGCTAGGAGGCGATCCCATGGACCTGCTGACGTACAAGGCGCTCGACCAGGGGCCCGACGCGCCCGCGCACCCCAGCCGCATGCACCGCGCCTGGCACTGGCTGCTCAGCCTCTCCCCGACGGCCGTGGTGTTCCTGACCGCGCTGTCGCTCGGCCTGGGCGAGGTCGGGTCCCAGGTGGACTCGATCGCCGCGATGACGGTGTTCAGCATCATCTGGTTCATCACGGCCGTGGCCCTGTTCGGCATGTTCGCGCGCTGGCTGACGCCGGCGAAGGGCCGCCACCGGATGGCCGCCTGAGGCGACCGGGCGCCGGGGCGGCCCCCCCCCGGGGGGGCGGCGCCCGGGCCCCGGGGGGGGGGGCGGGAGTGGGGGAATAAAAAA
>NZ_JBSGXP010000253.1:0-5341 GCF_053610105.1 Kitasatospora sp. NPDC054939
GTTGAGTTCTCAAGGAACGGACACTTCCTTCGGACCGCCTTCCAGCGGGCCCTCCGGGCGCTTCGTTCTTTCGTGTTTCCAGCTTATCAGATCCGCTCGGCCGTTCTTACCGGCCTCGTTTTCCTGAATTCCCGCTGGGGGGATTTCCTTCGAACTTCGCTCCGAAGCCTATCAAAGCTTTCGGCGTGCTCTGTTCGCGGGATTCGCTTTGCCGGGTGCGCATTCTCGGAATGCATTCGCTCGACTCGGCGGCGTCGTAGACACTAACGCCCGAGCCCGACCGTTGTCCAGTCCGACCCAACCGTTGAAACCTACTCCCCCGTTCGGACCACGTCAATGGTTTTTCGGGGTGCGAGAAGACTAGCAGGTCAGCGGCCTGCCGGGCGCACCCGGCTCAGGCCGCCACCGGCTGCAGTGCGGCCCGGTCGGCCTCCTCCACGTCGCCGGCCTCGCCGGTGGCGGCGGCACGACGGCCGAGCACCAGCGCGTACAGCAGGAACAGCACCTCGGCGACGGCTCCGATGGTGATCCTGGCCCAGGTCGGCAGGCCGGACGGGGTGACGAAGGCTTCGAGGACGCCGGACACCGCCAGGACGACCGCCAGGCCCATGGCCATGCCGACGACCGCCCGGCCCTCCTCGGCGACGGCGGTCGCACGGGTGCGGGGGCCGGGGTCGATGACGGTCCAGCCGAGGCGCAGGCCCAGTCCGGCGGCGACGAAGACGGCGGTCAGCTCCAGCAGGCCGTGCGGGATGAGCAGGCCGAGGAAGAGGTCGAGCCGGCCGGCCGAGGCCATCAGGCCGATGCCGACGCCGAGGTTGAGGACGTTGGTCCACAGCAGGTAGACCACCGGCAGGCCGAGGGCGATGCCGGAGACCAGGCAGAGGACGGCGACCCAGGCGTTGTTCGTCCAGACCTGGGCGGCGAAGGAACTGGCGGGGCGGTCCGAGTAGTACGCCTCGTAGTCGCCGCCCGGCTTGGTCATCTCGCGGATCGCGGACGGCGAGCCGAGGCTGTGTCGGACCTCCGGGTGGTTGGCGATCCACCAGGCGACCAGCGCGGCCGCGAGCAGGGAGAGCACCGCCACCGGCAGCCACCAGCGGCGGGAGCGGTAGAGCGCGGCGGGGAAGCTGACCAGGAAGTAGCGGCCGACGTCCCGCCAGCCGCTGGTGCGGGTGCCGGTCACGGCGTCGCGGGCGCGGGAGACCAGGGAGGTCAGCCGGCCCTCCAGGGTCGGATCGGGGGCCGCCGCCTGGACCTTGGCGAGGTGCCCGGTCGCCCGCTGGTAGAGGGTGACGAGTTCGTCGGCCTCCTCGCCGGACAGCCGGCGCCTTCTGGTGAGGGCGTCCAGCCGGGCCCACTCCCCCTGGTGGGTGGCGACGAAGACGTCCAGGTCCATTCGGCAGCTCCATGGTCGGCAGTCGGCGGGGCCGGTGCGGCCCAGCATGCCAGAGCCCCCGCGCCCGCCCGCCGGGGATGCCGGAGCTGCGGGGCCTCCCTTTCGACGCGGACGGGCGGCACCGTATGTTGACGACTGCAGACAGCGGGATTCCGGGGGGCGGCCCGCGCCGGTGCGCTCCCCTCCACCGTCGGCAGAGCCACTGCCAAGAGCCACCACCGGGTGGCACCACCAACCGGAACGGACGGGTGTCGTGAGCGACCTGGTGACGGGTGAGGCGGTCGTCCTCGGCCTGCGCTCGGCGAAGCTTCCCAGCCGCGCGATGGCGATCGCGCTGGACCTGCTCGTGCAGTTCGGCGGGCTGGTCGTGACCACGCTGGTCCTCAGCCTGGCCCTCACCGACCTGGACGGTGCCGCCGCGGCCGCGCTGATGCTCGGCCTGACGGTGTTCTTCCTGGTGGCCGTGCCCGTGATGACCGAGACCTTCAGCCGCGGGCGCTCGCTCGGCAAGCTGGCGCTCGGCCTGCGGGTGGTGCGCACCGACGGCGGTCCGGTGCGGTTCCGGCACGCGCTGGTGCGTGGGCTGACGGGGTTCTTCGAGATCATCGTGCTGACCGCGATCCCGGCGACGATCGCGTCGCTGGTCTCGCCGGAGGGCAAGCGGCTCGGCGACCTGTTCGCGGGCACCCTGGTGGTTCGCGAACGGGTGCCGGGCGGGCGTTCGGGCCCGCGGCTCCCCCAGGTGCCGCCGCAGCTGCTGCAGGCGATGTCGGGTGAGCTGGTCGCGCTGGACCTCTCCGCCGTGCCCGAGTCGCTCTGGCTCTCGATCCGCCAACTGCTGGGCCGGGTCGAGCAGTTGGACCGGGACGTGGCGGACGGGCTGGCCGCCCGGCTGGCCGGGGACCTCGCCGCGCGCACCGGGCACGCCGTTCCGTACGGGCTGCACCCGGCGGTGTACCTGGGTGCGGTGCTCGCGGAGCGCCAGCGGCGCGAGTGGGCGAAGGCGCAGGGGTACACGGCGGCCCGCCAGCCGCAGCCGGCCCCGTACCCCGCCGCCCCGGCCCCGTACGCTCCCCAGCCCCAGCACCAGCACCAGCACCAGCACCAGCACCCGACGGCGCCGTCCGCCGCACCCGCAGCACCAGCAGCACCCGCCGCCGACGGTGGTCTCTCCCCGCTGACCACGGCCCCCGTCCAGGCGGGCACCGGCCTCCCCGCACCGGGCACGACCGCCCCGACCACCCCGCCACCCGCCGCGCCCGGCACCGGGTTCGTCCCGCCCGCCTGACGGCAGGTCCTCCTCCGGCGGCAGGTCGGCCGGCAACGGAAGGCGGCGTCAGGCGACGACACGGGCCCGGACTCAGCCGCCGAACTCCGGCCAGGCATTCGGCGGCGAGGCCAGCTCCTCCAGTTCGACACCGGCGGCGGCCAGCACGACGTCCCCGGCGAGGTGGACGACCTGCTGCTCGCCGGTCTCCAGGTCGGCGACCTGGTAGCGCTCGACCGTCAGCGGCCCCAGGTCCGTCCCGTGGGTGTCCACGTCCTCCAGCAGCCAGCCCTGGTCGAAGGTGCGCGGCGCCAGGACGGGTTCGGTGAAGGCGACCAGCCGCACCCGGGCGCTCGCCCCGGGGTCGAGCCGCAGCAGCCGGGCGGTGGCGACCAGGAAGGCCGGGGAGCGGCCGGTGAAGCCGTGCGCCCGGTCGTGGCCCTCCGCGGCACTCGTCCCGGCCGGATCGGCGGCGTCGGTGCGCACCCAGGCGACCCCGTCGACCGCGCCGCCGCGCACCTGCCAGCCGCCGGCCCGCAGTTCCATCCGGAGCGGGCGGCTGCGGGAGTCGAGCGTGAGATCGGTGCTGCCGATCACCGCGCCGTCCGGGCCGTACGTCTTGGAGACGTACCGCCAGCCGGCCGGGCCGGGGGCGCAGCTGAAGCGCTCCTCGCCGAGCAGGACGTGGTCGTGGGTGTCGTGGAGCGAGTACCGGCCATTGGGCATGGACGGAAGCCTATGCCGCCGGGCGGGCCGGTCGGATCCGGCGTGCAACCTCCCGGGGCCGGGCCGCATCAGGGAGTCGGACGGCGCGAACGGGCGCCGTGGAGAGGGGGCCCGGGTATGGCGAAGCACCGACGCGACGCCGAGTTCACGGAGTTCGCCGCGGCCGGGGTGCCGTGGCTGCGCAAGGTCGCATTCCTGCTGTGCGGTGACTGGCACCGGGCGGACGACCTGGTGCAGGAGACGATCGTCAAGCTCTACGTGCGGTGGCCGAGGATGACCGCGGTCGAGAACCTCGACGGCTATGCGCGGACGACGCTGGTGAACACCTTCCTCGCGGAGCAGCGCTCCCCGCGGGCCTGGTGGAGCAGTTGGCGCCGGTCGGCCGCGGAACCGGACGACCGGGTCGGGCCGGTCGTGGACCTGGACGCCTCCGTGGACCTGCGGCAGGCGCTGGCGGAGCTGCCGCCCCGGCAACGGGCCGCCGTGGTGCTGCGGTACTACTGCGACCTGTCCGTGGAGCAGACGGCCGAGGCCATGGACTGCTCCACCGGCAATGTGAAGAGCCAGTCCTCGCGGGGGCTGGCGGCACTGCGCCGCATCCTCGATGCCCGCCCGTTCGTGTCGCCGGAAAGGACGCTGTCGTGAACGGAGTTGAGAAGAAGTTGAGCGAAGAACTGGAAGCCCTCGCCGAGTCGACGGCGCCGATCAGCCGGGTCGACGCGGGGTCGGCCGTGGCGCAGGGGCGGGCCCGGCTGCGGCGCCGGCGGTTCGCGGTGGCCGGGGCGGTCGCGGCGTGCGCGATCACGGTGGCCGCGGTGTCGTCGGTCCTGCCGGACCGGACGGTCGGCGGCGCGGCTCCGGCCGCCCCGGGCGGGGCGAGCGGCAGCCCGAGCGCGTCGCTGTCGACGGGGCCGGTACCGAGCCGCGGTGCGGGTCCGATCGCCAGTGGCTCGCCCTGGTCGAGCCCGACCGCAGGCCTGCCCCGGCCGAGCGGCGGCGTGCCCAGCCCGGGTCCGTCGACCTTCGCCGCGACCGGGCCGGATCCGCTGACCACCGAGGCGACCTTCGGCTGGCTGCCCGAGGGCTTCACCGGGGGCAGCTACCTGAAGACCTCGATCGGCAACCAGGCGCGGGCCAACGCACCGCAGGAGGGCGAACTGCGCAACTCCCCGACGCTCTGGCTCAAGGTGTACCCCTCCGACCCCGGCGTCGGCACCTTCGCCACCGGGGACCGCCAGTACCGGGTGCCGGCGCCGGCGGTCAACGGGCGGGAGGCGTACTGGGTGGGCAGCGCCCCCGACCGGAACACCGCGCTGGGCGGCGCGGAACGCTATCTGCGCTGGCAGGCCGCGGACGGCCGGTGGGCCGAACTCCAGTCGATGTACCTGGACAAGCCGGACACCGTGCAGGTGATGCACCGGGTGGCCGGGGGCGTCACGGTGGGGCACACCGAGGTCCCGCTGCCCTTCACGGTGCGCAACCTGCCCGCCGGCGCCGGGCTGCACACGGTGGACATGCAGCGCGGCGGCTGGGTCACCCAGGGCGTGGAGTGGATGGCCTCGATCAGCTTCGAGCTCGACGGCCGGTACCTCGGGGTGTACGTGGCGCCGGACGGCCCGTCGCAGCAGCCGAGCCTGCGTCCGGGGGCGCCGGACGCGAATCCGGACTGCAAGGTCGAGAAGGGCCTGCGGATCTGTGCCGCGTCGATCGGCGACAAGGACGTGTACAAGTCGGTCGGCGGCGCGGCGAAGTGGCTGGAGCGGTTCACCCTGCTCGGCACCGACCCGGCCGCCTGGACCACCAGGGTCATCTCCTGAGCCCGCGCCCTCGGCACAACCGAACGCGGCGCACCGGAACGCGGCGCAGCTGAGCCCGCAGCACAACGGTGAGCAGCGCGACGGAACGCAGCACAACGGCCGGAGGCCGGCGCCCCCCCGCGGGGGGGGCGC
>NZ_JBSGXP010000255.1:0-5263 GCF_053610105.1 Kitasatospora sp. NPDC054939
GTGCGCACGGCGCGAACCCGCCCCCGGGTCACTGGAGTTGCCGGACGGCCTCCCGATCCGTCCGGCAAGGTCAGCCCGGGAGCTGCCAGTTGCAGTTGGACATCCACTGGCCCGTCAGGCGCTGGGTCTCGGCGTCGCCGTTGTGGTGGGCGGCGTCGTAGATCGCCCGGACGGAGGACTTCAGCGCGCCCCCGGTGGCCGGGCCGACGACGCCGTCCTGGTCGAGGCCCTTGCGGGCCTGGAAGTTGATCACCGCGGTCTTGGTGAGCTGGCCGAACTGGCCGTCCGCGTTCAGGCCGGCCGAGTTGGCCCAGTTCAGGCCCTGCTGGAGACAGACGACGGCGGAGCCGGTGCTGCCCACCCGCAGGGTGCTCGCGGCGTTCGCGGACGCGGCGGTGAGGCCGACGACGGCCCCCACGCCGAGGGTGAGGGTCGCGGCGCGAAGGGCCCACTTCTGCTGCATGGTTCGTTCTCTCCTCGGTCGCACAGGTTACGGGAGCGGCGTGGTGCCACACCCGCCGCTCGGAATCCTGCGTCCACCGACGGGATTCGTACAGGCGTTCGCCACTGGTTGGCCGAAAGGGATCTTCGGCCTGCGGGGCAAGGGTCGTGCGACTACGGCCCGTACGTCGCTTTTGTGCTCCCGCCGCACGCTCCGTGCGCGAAGCGCGCATTCGGTGCACATCCGGCCCCGCGCCGCGGGGGCCCGGATGGCCGGCCGGGTGGTAACTGCTCATATGGCGTACAGCAGTGACCTGCGGGATTCCGGACGGCCGGTCTGTTTGTGCCGATGAGGGCGCCCGGTGGAATCCCGCCCTCCGCGGAACGCCCGCGAACGCTCCGGCGAGCCGCCGTCCGGGACGGCTGACGCGCGGTGGCCGGATCGCAGGGTTGGCCGGAATCCGACCCCGGTTCGGCGACTGGGGGGCGGAGTCCGCGGGCTCCGGTACCCGTCCGGGCGCGTGTCCGCGACCGGGCCCCCGCAGCGAGGGGTGCTACTTCTGGGAGGCCCCCGAACCGGAAGCAGAGGCAGGTACGTGATGGCCAGGATCGCCGTGATCGGCGCCGGCGGCAGCATCGGCAGCGCCGTGGTCGAGGAGGCGGTGGCGCGCGGGCACGAGGTCACCGCGGTGGTCCGCGACCCGGCCCGCTACCGGGGGTGGGCGCCCGAGGCCCTGCCGGGGGACGTGCTGCGCCCCGAGGACGTGGCGCGGGTCGCGGCCGGCCGGGACGTCCTGGTCAGCGCCGTCGGCGGCGGGGGCGCGCCGGGGCACCCGCTGATCGAGCCGGCCGCCCGCTCGCTGGTCGAGGGCCTGCGGGCCCTGGAGGGCGCGGCGCCCCGGCTGATCGTGGTGAGCGGTAGCGGCAGCCTGTGGACCGGCCCGGACACCAGGGTCTGGGACACCCCGGGCCTGCCGGACCGACTGCTGCGGGTGATGCGCGCCCACGGTGCCGCCCTGCGGTACTTCCAGAGCGTCGCCGACGTCCGCTGGACGGCGCTCAGCCCGGCGCGCGAGATCGGCCCAGGCGAGCGGACCGGCCGCTACCGGACCGGGCTGGAGCACCTGCTCACTGACGCCGAGGGGCACAGCCGGATCTCGCTGGCCGACTACGCGGTCGCGCTGGTGGACGAGATCGAGCAGCCCGAGCACATCGGCGAGCGCTTCACCTGCTGTGCCGAGTGAGCCCGGGCGCGGGGGTGCGCCGGTCGGGTCGAGCGCGCCGCCGCGCGGCCGGGCTCAGCCCAGCTGGACCGAGCGCTTCGCCAGCCCCATCCAGAAGCCGTCGATGACGCTGCGCTGATCGTGGAGGTCGGCTTCGCCCGCGCCGAGCGTGACGAACAGCGGGGCGAAGTGCTCGGTGCGCGGGTGGGCGAGGCGTCCGGCCGGGGCCTTGTGCTCGAAGTCGAGCAGGGCGTCGAGGTCGCGGGCCTCCAGGGCGCGCCGGCCCCAGTCGTCGAACTCGGCCATCACCGAGCTGACCCGGCCGTCCTGGCTGAGTGCGCGCAGGTTGTGGGTGAAGAAGCCGCTGCCGACGATCAGCACGCCCTCGTCGCGCAGCGGGGCGAGCCGGCGGCCGATCTCCAGCAGGCGCTGCGGGTCGAGGGTGGGCATGGAGATCTGCAGGACGGGGATGTCCGCGTCGGGGTACATCTCCTTCAGCGGGACGTAGGCGCCGTGGTCGAGTCCGCGGTCCGGGACGTCCTGGACCGGGGCGCCGGGCGCGCGCAGCAGCTTGCGGACCCGGTCGGCGAGTGCGGGGGCGCCGGGGGCGGCGTACTCGACCCGGTAGTAGTGCTCGGGGAACCCCCAGAAGTCGTACACCAGCGGGACGGTGCGGACGGCGCCGAGGGCGAGTGGGGCCTCCTCCCAGTGGGCGGAGACCATCAGGATCGCGGTGGGCCGCGGCAGTCCGGCGGACCAGGCGGCCAGCTCGCCGGGCCAGACCGGGTCGTCGGCGAGCGGCGGCGCGCCGTGCGAGAGGTAGAGGGCGGGCATGCGCGCGGGGGCGGCGGTGCTCATGGCGGCTTCCTCGGGGCTGGGTCCTCGGGAGTGGGATCCTCGAAGTTAGTTCAATTTTGAACCTCGACACTCCGAAGGTACACCTTGGTTCGAATTTGAACAACAGGAGTACGATCCCTCCCATGTCCTCCATCAACGAACCCCGCTGGCTCGACCGGGACGAGATGGCCGCCTGGCGGGGCTTCGTCGTCGCGAGCAACCTCCTCAACCGCCGGCTGGAGCGCCAGCTGAAGGAGGACTCCGGACTGTCCCACACCCAGTACGAGGTCCTGGTCCACCTCTCCGCGGCCCCCGACCACTCGCTGCGGATGACCGAACTCGCCGAGAAGCTGGTGACCTCCAAGAGCGGGCTCACCTACCAGGTCACCCAGTTGGAGCGGATGGGCCTGGTCGCCCGCCGCTCCTGCCCGAGCGACGTCCGCGGGATCTTCGCCGAGCTCACCGACGAGGGCCGCGAGGCCGTCCGCCAGGCCGCTCCCGGGCATGTCGCGCTGGTCCGCGAGCTGCTGATCGACGTGCTCACCCGCGAGCAGCTGGCCGCCCTCGCCGAGGGGCTGGGCGAGGTGAGCGCCCGGCTGCGCCCGGACGACCGGGCCTGACCGGGCCCGGCCGGGCTTGACCGGGGGTCCATGCCGGGCGCGACGATACAGTGCTTGCTGAATTCAGCAGCGACTGTACTATTGAGCCATGGACACCGACTCCCGTGCCGCCGACTCCCGTGCCGCCAACCCCCACCTGCCCGGCGCGGACCAGGAGGCCGCGATGGAACGGGTCGGCCGGGCGCTGGCCGACACCAGCCGGCGGCGCATCCTGCTGGCCCTGCTGGACGCCCCGCACTACCCGGCCGACCTCGCCGACGAGCTCGGCCTGACCCGGGCGAACGTCTCCAACCACCTCGCCTGCCTGCGCGAGTGCGGCCTGGTCCGGACGGTCCCCGAGGGGCGCCGCACCCGCTACCTGCTCGCCGACGACCGCCTCGCGCACGCGCTGCGCGACCTGCTCGACGCCGTGATCACCCCCGGAGAGGAGCACTGACATGGGAGCCGGCCACGCCCACGCCCCCTCGGCGGCCACCGCCGGGACGCTCGGCGGCGCCTACCGCCGCCGGATGCTGCTGACCATCGCCGTCACCGCCGCCGTCCTGCTGGTCCAGGTCGTCGGCGGACTCCTCTCCGGCAGCCTCGCCCTGCTCGCCGACTCCGGGCACATGCTCACCGACCTGACCGGGGTCACGCTGGCGCTGCTCGCCGTCCAGGTCGCCCAGCGCTCGCCCACCCTGCGGCGCACCTTCGGCCACTACCGGCTGGAGATCCTCGCCGCCCTCGCCAACGCCCTGCTGCTGATCGGCGTCTTCGCCTGGGTCGCGTATGGGTCCGTGCAGCGCTTCGGCGAACCGGTCGAGGTGCGGGGCGGGCTGATGCTGGCGGTGGCCCTGATCGGGCTGGCCGCCAACCTGGTCGGCGTCGTCCTGCTGCGCGGCGGCAAGGACGCGAGCCTCAACCTGCGCGGTGCCTACCTGGAGGTCCTCGGCGACGCCCTCGGCTCGGTCGCGGCGATCGCCGCGGCCGTCGTCATCCAGCTCACCGGCTGGCAGTACGCCGACCCGATCGCCTCACTGCTGATCGGCCTGATGATCCTGCCGCGCGCCTACCTGCTGCTGCGCGACGCCCTGCGCGTCCTGCTGGAGGCCGCGCCGGAGGACGTCGACCTGGCCGAACTGCGCGGCCACCTGCTCGCCGAGCCGGGCGTCCGCGAGGTGCACGACCTGCACGCCTGGACGATCACCTCGGGCATGCCCGTGCTCACCGCCCACGTGGTCACCGCCGACGACCGCGGCCCCGACCTGCTCGACCGCCTGCGGGCCTGCGTCGCCGAGCACTTCGGCATCGCCCACGCCACCCTCCAACTGGAGCCCGCTGGCAACCCGTTGTGCGCCGCCACGGCCCACAACCGCTAGACCCCCACGACCGCCGCCGGCGCCCATAATCGCTGGCGGCTCCCCGGGCCCGGAGCGACCATGGCAGGTATGAGCCCAGGAACGGACCCGAGCGTCCGCTACGTGCGACCGACCCTGCACGGCGCCCTGGTCCGGCTCCGCCCGGCCACCGCGCAGGACGTCCCGGCCCTCGCCGCCATCCGTGCCACGCCCGAGGTGTACGAGCGCTGGCGCGGCGGCGAGGACCTGGCGGCGGCGGTCGCCGAGGACCTGGACGACCCGGACAGCGAGAGCTTCGCCATCGAGTACGAGGGGCGGGTGGTCGGGGCCGTCCAGTGGTACGCCGAGGACGACCCCGACTACCGGCACGCGGGCATCGACATCTACCTCGCCCCCGCCGCCCACGGCCGCGGCCTGGGAGCCGACGCCGTCCGCACCCTGGCCCGGCACCTGGTCGACGACCTGCGCCACCACCGGCTGGTGATCGACCCGGCGGCGGACAACGCGCCCGCGATCGCCTGCTACCGCAAGGTCGGCTTCCGGCCGGTCGGCGTCATGCGCCGCTACGAGCGGGGCGCGGACGGCAGCTGGCACGACGGCCTGCTGATGGAGCTGCTGGCGGAGGAGCTCGCCGAGGACGTCGCCGGCGGACCCCCGGAGGGGACCGCTCCCGAGGCGCCCCGTCCTGAGGCGCCCCGGCCCTGAGGTGGCGTTCGGTCAGAGGGCGAGGGTTCGCCAGCCCTGGGTGATCTGTTCGCGGACGGTGCCGGTGTCGAGCAGGGTGTGTCCGGCGCCCTGGCCGGCG
>NZ_JBSGXP010000256.1:0-5227 GCF_053610105.1 Kitasatospora sp. NPDC054939
GGCCGGCACCCGTAGCGCATCGCCGCAGACGCCCCGAGGGCGGTGCTCAGCGGTAGTCCTCCGGGGTGCCGGCCCGCCCGCCGTGCACGACCTCCAGGAAGTACCCCCAGGCGTCGGGCTGCGAGCCGTCGGCGTCGGTGAAGCCGTACTCCCTGGCGAGTTGGCCGCTGTTCAGCGACTTGCCGTTCCAGCGGGCCCGCTCCGGGTCGGCGGCCAGCGCGGCGACCGCCCGGCCGACGTACGCGGGCGACTCGGCGATCCCGAAGTGTGGGTCCTTGGCGACGGCGTCGCGCCAGTTCTCCTCGCGGACGCCGAAGACGTCCAGCATCTGCTCGGAGCGCAGGAAGCCCGGGGTCAGCGCGACGGCCGTGCCGCCGACGTGCTTGAGGTCCTCGGAGAGCGCGAACGCCATCCGCAGCGGGGCGTTCTTGGCGAGGTCGTAGTAGAAGCTCTCGCGGAAGCGGCGGTTGTACTCGCTGGTGCCGTCGGTCATCTCGACCACGAGGCCGCCCGGGTTGCGGACCAGCAGCGGCAGCGCGCAGGAGCTGGTGATCACATGGCTGCGGACGCCGAGTTCGAGCAGCCGCAGGCCCTTCTCCAGCGGGATGTCCCACATCCGGACGCCGAAGTCGATGAGGTGCTCGCCGCCCCAGATGTCGTTGACCAGGACGTCGAGCCGGCCCTGCTCCCGGTCGATCCGCTCGACCAGGGCGCGGACCTGGTCGATCTCCAGGTGGTCGGTGGGTACGGCGATGCCCTCGCCGCCGGCGGCGGTCACCAGCTCCGCGGTCTCCTCGATCGTCTCGCCGGGCCGCCCGACCTCGCTGACCTTCGTCCGGGTGGTGCGGCCGGTGGCGTACACGGTGGCGCCCTGCTCGCCGAGGGCGACCGCGATGGCCCGGCCGGCGCCCCGGGTGGCTCCGGCGACCAGGGCGATGCGGCCGGTGAGGGGTTTGTCTCCGGGCGTGTTCTCGTTGCTCATGGAACCGACGATGGCAGCCATACCCGCCACCTGCTGTCCGGATTTCCGGCGGACCCGGGGTCTTTCGCCCGGAGGGCGCAGCGCGGCGGCGGTCCGGCGGGTCCGGGCGCACGGGCCCTCGCGTCCGGGCCCCGGCGCCCGGCCGCGGGAAGGGGGGCCGCCCCGGAAGCCCGGGGGCCGGCTTCCGGCGGGGGGAGGCGGGGCGGGTGCGTGCCCCGGCCGGCAAGGGGGGTGCCGGCCGGGGCACGGGTCCTTCGGGGCGGGGCGGTCAGCCCGCGTGCACCGCCCGGGGGCGCAGATCGGTCCAGTGCCGGTCCACGTACTCGATGCCGGACTCCCGGGTGCCCCGGTGGCCGGTGGGGCGCCAGCCGGCCGGGGGTTCGAGGTCGGCGGGGAAGAGGCCGTGCTGGCCGGCGTCGTTGACCAGCACGCTCCACTGCTCCGGGCCGCTGTCGTCCATCTGGGTCTCCGTCTTCTCGTCGCGGGTGCGGGGGGTGTGCGGGGCGCGGCTCACCGGCCGGCCGCCGCCTCGGCCCTGCGCTCGGCCACCGCGGCGGCGAACTCGCCGAAGGAGCGCAGGCGGAACAGCAGGCTGGTGGGGACCTTGACGTCCAGCCGGGCGCGCAGCCGGGTGGCGACCTGCATGGCGCTCAGCGAGTGCCCGCCGAGGTCGAAGAAGTCGGCGTCGTCGGCGATCCCCTCCGCCCCCAGGACCTCGGTCCAGACCGAGGCGACCACCTCGGCCACCGACTCGGCGGCCTCCCGGACCGGCTCCACGACCGGCTCCACCACCGGCTCGGCCGCGGCCACCGCGGTGCTGCCGACCAGGGCGGCGAGCGCCAGCCGGTCGACCTTGCCGCTGGTGGTGACCGGGAAGGCCGGTACGACGGTGTAGCCGGTCGGGCGCATCCAGATCGGCAGCAGCCGCTCGGCGCGGTCGCGGACGGCGGAGACCGTCCCGCCCTCGCGCAGCTCCAGCAGCGCCTCCAGCCGGTTGATGCCGTCCTCGCCGGTGTGGCTGACCACGACGGCGCGGGCCACCTCGGGGTGGTCGGTCAGAACGGCCTCGACGCCGCCGAGCTCGATCCGGTGGCCGCGGATCTTCACCTGGCTGTCGGTGCGGCCGAGGTAGCGGACGGTGCCGTCGGCGCGCTCCACCACCCGGTCGCCGGTGCGGTACATCCGGGATCCGGGCGGGCCGACCGGGTCCGGGACGAACTGGGTGGCGGTCAGGCCGGGGCGGCCGACGTACCCGCGGGCCAGGCCGGGGCCGGCCAGGCACAGTTCGCCCGCCGTGCCCGCCGGGACCGGGCGCAGCCAGGCGTCGACGATCCGGATGGCGGTCCCCGCGAGCGGGACGCCGATGTGCGGCTCGCCGGGCGCGGTGACGTGGGTGCCGAGCGCGTTGACGGTGGCCTCGGTCGGGCCGTACAGGTTGGCCGCCGACAGCACGCCCTCGGCGGTCAGCGCGGCCAGCCGGTCCCACAACGAGGGCGGGACCGCCTCGCCGGCGATCAGCAGGCGCAGGCCCGGGCGCTCGGTGCGGGCGACCGGCTCCAGCTCCTCCAGCAGCACCTGGGCGTGCGACGGGGTCATGTCGACCACGTCGATCCGGTGGTCGGCCACGAAGCGGGCGAACGCCTCGCCGTCGCGGCGGGTGTCGTCGTCGATCACGGCGACGGTGTCGCCGCGGAAGACCCGGACCCACTCCTGCACGGAGGCGTCGAAGGCGGCGGAGGCGTTCCAGCCGACCCGCTCGCCCGGCTCGCGGAAGAAGCCGCCCCGCTCCATGCCCTCCAGGAAGTGGGCGAGCGCGGTCACCGACACCGCGACGCCCTTGGGGCGGCCGGTGGAGCCGGAGGTGAAGATGACGTACGCGAGGTCGTCCGGCCCGGTCTCGACCGGGGCGACCCGGGGGAGGCCGTCCCAGTCGAGCCGGTCCAGCGGGATCGCGCCGGCCTCGGTGCCCGCGGGCAGCTTCCCGGCCAGGGCGGCGTGGGTGAGGACGGTCACCACGCCCGCGTCCTCGGCGATCCCGGCGAGCCGCTCGACCGGCTGCTCCGGGTCGAACGGCACGTACACGGCCCCGGCCTTGAGGATGCCGAGCACTGCGACGACCAGGTCGATCGTGCGGGGCAGGAAGACGCCGACGGCGCGCTCCGGGCCGGCCCCGGCTCCGGCGAGCAGCCCGGCCAGGCGGTCGGTGCGCTCGTCGAGCTGGGCGTAGGTGAGGGTGCCGCCCGGGCCGGTCACGGCTTCGCGGTCGGGGTGGCGGCGGGCGGCGTCGAGGAACCGGCCCAGCAGGGCGCTGGTCCTCGGCAGGGTCTCTACGTGGTCCATCGGTGTCGGTTCCTCGATGCTCGTGAGGGATGGATCGGGGGGCGGCCGCCGGTCGGGGCCGACGGGCGGCCGGTACGGCCGGGGCGGTGGGAGCGCCGGGTCGCCGCTCAGGCGGGGATGTCGGCGGTGGTGCGGCCCTCGAACTGGTGCAGCAGCTCGGTCTTGGTCTCCAGCGGGCCGGCCTCGGTCTGCAGCGCGATCTTCCACTCGCCGTGGCTGCGCACCCAGACCATCACGTGCACGAAGGTGATGTGGCCCAGGGCCGGCGAGTCGAAGCGGACCCGCTCGATGACCTGGCCGGTGCGGCACTCCTGGACGGCGATCTTGACCGGCGCGGTCTTCATCCGCCAGGTCGGGTCCTCGAAGTAGGAGCTGAGGATCTTGCCCCAGGACTCCTTGTTCATGCCGATGGTGCCGTCGGCACCGAGGCCGGTGACATTGCCGTCGACGAAGAACGAGAACCACGCGTCGAAGTCCCGGCCGGCGAAGGCGCGGTCGAACTCCTCGGCCGCCGCCTTGAGTTCGCCCTCGCAGCGCTCGCAGACCGGCAGCGCCTCGCCGTGCGTGTAGGCCTCCTTCGGCTCGCCGTTGTCGACGGCGACCTCGTCCTCGTTGACGTCCAGCTTCTCGCGCATGGGTACCCCTCGGGTGTCGGCTCGATCCGGTGCGGTGGCCACACGCTAGGGCGGCCGACTACAGATCCACTTGAGCCGAACGGGTGTCCAACTCCCTTGGTTCGAGCGGACCTTGAGAGCGGCCGAACACCCTGGCCCGGAACCAGTGCCCCGAAACCCCTGGAGTCGTGTCAGATGCGTTGGGACAACGTGTACGTAGCCGGCCTCGGCGCCTACCTGCCCGAGGAGGTGCTCACCGCCGAACAGGCCGTCGCCGCGGGCGACTACGACGCGGCGGCGGCCGAGAAGAACGGCGTGCGCGCCGTCCGGGTCGCCACCGCCGAGGAGACCGGCCCGGTGATGGCCGCCGCGGCCGGCCGGCAGGCCATCGCCCGCTCCGGCCACCGCACCGAGGAGATCGACCTCGTGCTGCACGCCTACACCAACCACCCGGGCCGCGAACTGTGGACGCCGGCCCACTTCGTCCAGCAGGAGACGCTCGGCCACACCACCGCCGCCGCGATCGAGATGCGCCAGGGCTGCAACGGCGTCCTCGGCGGGCTCGAACTCGCCGCGTCCTGGATCGCCGCCCGCCCCGAGGCCACCGCCGCCCTGGTGACCTGCGGCGACGCCTGGCAGCTGCCGTACATCGACCGCTGGCGCAGCGACGACCAGACCGTCTTCGGCGACGGCGCCTGCGCGACCGTGCTCTCCACCCGCGGCGGCTTCGCCCGGCTGCGCTCCACCGTCAGCCGCTCGGACGCCAGCCTGGAGCCGCTGTACCGGGGCCTCGGCCCGTGGACCCAGGCGCCGTTCGCGGACGGGAAGACCGTCGACCTGGGCGCCCGCCCCGGCGACTGGCTGCTGCGCAACGAGGACGCCTACGACGAGGTGCTGGAGGTGGTGAGCGACAACTTCACCAAGACCCTCGACCAGGCGTTCGCGGACGCCGGCACCTCGCTGGACGACGTGCAGTGGTTCATCCACGGCACGGTGATCAAGCCGATCGCCGAGTGGGGCTTCTACCAGAAGCTCGGCCTCGACCCGGCCCGGACCACCTACGACTGGGGCCTGGACTACGGCCACATGGGCAGCAGCGACCAGTTCCTCGGCATCAACCACCTGATCGAGAGCAAGCGGGCGAAGCCGGGCGACCTGATCGCCACGGTCGGTGTCGGCATCGGCTTCATGTGGACGGCCGCGGTGCTGGAGGTCCTGGACGTGCCCGACTGGACGGCCTGACCGCCGCGGCCGCGGCGCCGGGAACGCCGAGGGGGCGGGTGGATCCGAT
>NZ_JBSGXP010000257.1:0-5162 GCF_053610105.1 Kitasatospora sp. NPDC054939
GGCGGAGCGAAACCACGTCGGGCCTGCTACGGCCGCCCCGTGGCAGGTCCTGGATCGCCGGCGGACAGCTGAGGATCCGAGGGCGCCGTGGAGCGGCTCGCCGAGGGTGAAGGCGAAACGTCCACGGGGGGCTCGGTGGAACCGGTGGGCGTGGGACGGCCCGGACGGCCGGGCCCGGGCTCGGCGGACGGCCCGGGCGCCCGGGTGGGGCTCGGCGCGGGGGAGGTCCGCGTCGCCGGGGATGCGACCGGCCCCCTCGAAGGCGCAGCCGAGGCGGACCCGCTTCGAGACGTCTCTGCTCCGGCGCCGGGCCGGTCGAGGGGATCCGGGGACTGCGCGGCGGAGGAACGCGAGGGGGTGCCGGAGGCCGGTGGTCGGGGAGAGGGCTGCGAACCGCTCGCGGAGGGTGGTGGTCCGGCCGGGGTCGAGCTCGGCCCCTCGGTACGGCCCGCGGACGGTGAGGGTGGCTGTGGCGAGGTGCTGGTCGGGACGTCGGCCGCGGTTGCCCCGGGCAGCGGCGAACTGCCGGCCGGATCGCCGTGCAGCACCGCCGCGCCGCCCCCGGCGAGAACGCTCGCCGACAACACCAGCGTCCACCACACGGCACCGTGCGGACCCCGCGGCTGGGTTGCGGAGGCAGCGGGGCCCGGCAGCAGGACCCGCGGGGCGTCCGTGGACTCGGTCCGGCGGTGCACGACTGTGGTGGAGTCCGGTACGGGCGGGACGGCCTGGAGTTCGATCGTCACGGCCTCCGCGGAACAGGAGCCGCAGAACGGGGCGACCTGGGCGACCGAGGGCGACCGACCGTCCGGCCGGACGGCGGGGTCGGCCCGGAGGGCGGCGACGTAGCGACACGTGCGCTCGGCGATCAGGACAGCCCTGGCCCGCCAGGCGCCGTCGGGGTCGTCGGGGTCGGCCGTAACGGTCGCGGACCGGTTGTCCGGGTGGCTCCGTCGGCCCGGGCGTGGTCGTCGTGATCAGGGGACGCGCGGGTTTCCGTCCCGGCCGGTGATCGCATGTCGTGGCGCCGGCGGAAGGCGTGCCAGGGCGTCAAGGGCTCTCTCATCGTTCTCCCATGGGCGGGGGATCGGCGGGCAGCGGTTCGTGGGCGCGGGCCATCGGCGGGGGAGGGGCCATGATCCGGCTGATCCGGTAGCGGACCGCGCGGACGACCGGGTTGGACGTCGGATCCGGGGCTACGGCCAGGAGGGTCGCGAGGAGGGGGGCTCCGAGGGCGGCGGCCTCCGGGTCGGGGACCTCCCACCACGAGGCGGTGGCCTGCCGCGCGCCGAAGCGGGCCGGCGGGCTCGCCGGCCCGTCGAGCCGTGCCCACCCGTCGGCGATCAACATCCAGAGTTTCGCCGAGAACCGGGAGTCTCCCGCCAGCCAGGCGAGGTCGGCACGGACCTGGGCCGCGCGAAGGGTGAACCGGTGATGGTGTCCGTACTGCAGCGCGAGGGTGACGAGCAGATCCTCCATCTGCCGGACGGCGAGGGCGAAGTCGCGGCATTGTGCCGCGCTGACGATCTGTTGGAGGACGGGGTGGTGCTCGGCGGGCAGGGAGGTGTCCGTTCCCGGCCTGACGGCGCACGCCTTCGTCCCGCGCCGGGGCGGGGGTGCCGTGCGGACGGTGCGCAGGCCGCACGGGCCGTCAGATCCCGGGTGCAGGCACGGTCGTTGTTCGTTCAGCGCCGCGTTGTCGTGGGCGAAGCGGTCGCCGACGACGAGCCGCAGCCCTGGGGGCTCCGTGCCCGCGTTGGACGGACGGCTGTCCCGCGGATCGTCCGGGGCCGTGCGCCGGTCCGGTGGCGCGGCACACGGTTCGCCCGGTGTCATGCGATCGGTCACGATGCCGTCCGCGCCCGGCCCGCCGGGGAGTGGGCGACCACTGCGGTCGGCCGAGCGGGAGGGCGGTGGTCGGACGACAGCGCGCCGGCGCCGGCTCTGTGCGCCGTCCGGGGCGCGAGGCGGTGGGACAACATGCGGATGGCGCTCCCTTGGTGTCGTGCGCGGCCGTTCCGGGGTGCGTCCTGGAGCCGGCTGATCATGAGGGAGGAGTGCCGAGGGGCCCGGCCCGGCCCGCGCCGTTATCGAACAGTTGCGATCGATCCGGCCGGGACGGCGGCCTGCCTTGCTCCTCGGCCGCGGAGAGTTCAGGCGGAAGGGGGGTGCCCCCGCCCCGCCCGTTCCCGACGAGGCGTGCGGCGCCCTGGCCGAACCCGGTCCGTGCGTCAGGCCGAGGACGGCGCGCTGCCTCGTCGGCGGAGTGCTTCCCCCGACGCCCGTTGGCAGTTGACGGCAGCGGATCGGATCCGGCCATCGCGGTCGGTACCGCACCGGGGCGGCGCCGGGTGCGATGCGCCGTCCCGGTGGCGGGCCCGGCGGCCGTCGTCGCACGGCCTCCGAACAGTCCGTTCGCCGCGGCCGCAGCCCCGGCGTCGGGGTGCTCGCAGGGGCGCCGGCGACGGGCGTGCCGCCCTCTGCCGGGGTTCGTCGGCAGGCTGATTCGCCTCGGCAGGGGTGACATGTTCTCGCAAACATGGCACGCTCCTAGCAGCCTGCCGACCCCTCAAGGTCCATGTGGGAAAGGCTAGTTGCGCATGCTCAACCGCTCCGGGCCGACGTCCCCGGACCCCCTTCATTCGGTTCGTCCGGTCCCGCTGAGGCCGAGTCCGCTCGATTCTTCAGGAGTTCCGTTGACACGTACCCCCCGCACGAAAGCCGGCGCGTGCGCGCTGGTGCTCGGTGCCGCCATGATCGCCGCCGCGCTGCCGACAGGTCCCGCCGGCGCCGCCACCACCGGATCGGGCAGCGCCACCGCGAGCACCCCGGAGCGCGGTGGCGGCAGCCGCAGCGCCGCCGGTGGCCCCGCCCTCCGGGCCGGTGCCCGGCCCGCCGCGCTGAGCCCGGACGAGCAGTCCGCGCTGATGGCCGACGCCCGGACGCGCCGCTCCGCCACCGCCGAAGCCCTCGGCCTCGGCCCCGAGGAGGAGTTGCTGCCGAAGTCCGTCGGCAAGGACGCGGACGGCACGCTGCACACCCGGTACGACCGCACCTTCGCCGGACTTCCCGTGCTCGGTGGAGACCTGGTCGTCCACACGGCCGCGAACGGCACCGTCAAGGGCGTCGACAAGGCCACGGACACGGCCATCGCGGTGGCCTCCTCGCTCGCGGGCTTCACCGCCGAAGCCGCCAACGCCCGCGCGCTGGAGCGCGCCAAGGCCGCGGGCGGGAGCGGCACCGAGGTCGAGTCAGTCCGCAAGGTCGTGTGGGCCGCCGCCGGCACGCCGGTCCTGGCCTGGGAGAGCGTCGTCGGCGGCCTGCAGGAGGACCGAACCCCGTCGGAACTGCACGTCATCACCGACGCCGGCACCGGCGCGCACCTGTTCGACTACCAGGACGTCAAGAACGGCACCGGCCACAGCCAGTACTCCGGCCAGGTCACCATCGGCACCACCGAGGCCGACGGCGCCCACAGCCTGACCGACAACACCCGCGGCGGGCACCGCACCTACGACCTCGGGCACAGCGACGACGACCGGGGGAAGGGCACCCTGTTCACCGACGCCGACGACGTGTGGGGCACCGGCCGACCCGACCACGTCCAGACCGCCGGCGTCGACGCGGCCTTCGGCGCCCAGCTGACCTGGGACTACTACAAGAACGTCCAGGGTCGCAACGGCATCAGGAACGACGGCGTCGCCGCCACCAGCCGCGTCCACTACGGCTGGAGCTACGTGAACGCGTTCTGGTGGGACGGCTGCTTCTGCATGACCTACGGCGACGGCGACTACAACGCCAAACCGCTCACCGCCATCGACGTGGCCGCCCACGAGATGACGCACGGCGTCACCTCCTACACCGCGGGCCTGAGGTACAGCGGCGAGTCCGGCGGTCTGAACGAGGCCACCTCCGACATCATGGCCAGCGCCGTGGAGTTCTGGGCCGGCAACGCCGCCGACCCGGGCGACTACCTGATCGGCGAGGAGATCGACATCAACGGCGACGGCACGCCGCTGCGCTACATGGACAAGCCCTCCAAGGACGGTGCCTCCAAGGACTACTGGTACGCCGGAATCGGCTCGACGGACGTCCACTACTCCTCCGGCCCGGCCAACCACTGGTTCTACCTGGCCTCCGAGGGAAGCGGAGCCAAGATCGTCGACGGCGTCGCCTACGACTCCCCGACCGTGGAGGGCCGCCCGGTGAACCCGATCGGGCGCGACGCCGCCGCGACCATCTGGTTCCGGGCCCTGAGCACCTACATGACGTCCTCCACCGACTACGCCGGTGCCCGTACGGCCACCCTGAAGGCCGCTGCCGACCTGTACGGCGCCGACAGCCCCACCTACCGGAACACCGCCAACGCCTGGGCCGCCGTCAACGTCGGCACCCGCGTCACCACGGGCGTCACTCTGGTCAGCCCCGGCAACCAGGTCACGCAGACCGGAACGGAGGTGAACCTGCGGGCCGAGGCCGCCAGCAGCAACCCCGGGCCGCTCACCTACACCGCCACCGGACTGCCCGCCGGCCTGACGATCGACGGCTCCAGCGGTCTGATCTCCGGCACCCCCACCGCCCAGGCCACGAGCACCGTCACGCTCACGGCGACGGACTCCACCGGCGCCCTCGACACCCTGTCGTTCTCCTGGATCACCTACACCATCGGCGAGTGCGCCACGGCCCAGCAGTTCGCCAACCCCGGCTTCGAGTCCGGCCCCGTCGGGTGGACCGCGTCGAAGCGCAGGATCATCGACTCCACCGACCCCTACACCCTTCCGCGCAGCGGCTCATGGAAGGCCTGGCTGGGCGGTCACGGCGACCCCAGCACCGACACGCTGGCCCAGACCGTCCACATCCCCTACGGCTGCCGGGCCACGCTGTCCTTCTGGGTGGCCATCAGCACGGACGAGGACACCAAGGTCATCCCCTTCGACAAGCTGACCGTCCAGGTCGGGGACACCGTCCTGGCGACCTGGTCCAACCTGGACGCGACCACCGGCTACGTCGAGAAGACCGTCGACCTGTCCGCGTACGCGGGGCGGTACGTCGACGTGCGGTTCGTGGGCAGGGAGGACCTCTCGGCCCGGACCGCCTTCCTGATCGACGACACCGCCCTCACCCTCGGCAACTGACCGACCCGACGGACCCCAGGTGCCCGC
>NZ_JBSGXP010000258.1:0-5040 GCF_053610105.1 Kitasatospora sp. NPDC054939
ACCTTTGTTTTAATGCCCCTGGTTTGGGGGGGGGGGGGGCCCTGGACCCGGGGGGGGGGGGGGGCCGCCGCCGGGGGGGGGGGGGGGGGGGGGGGGTGGGGGGCGGGCCCCCGGGCGCGCCCGCCGTTCGCGGCGGTCGCACCCGGGGGCCCTGGGGCTGTCGGTACAGCGGTGGGATCAGGTGGTCTTCTGCAGCGTCCAGGACTGGTACGCCTGGCCGTTGGCCTTCTGCAGCTCCAGCAGCCAACCGCCGTAGTACCAGCGGTTGCTGACGCCCAGGACGAGCGAGGAGCCCTCGGCGGTCAGCGTGTGGCCGCCGCCCTGGGTCGTGGTCAGCCGCCACTTCTGGTTGGCCGCGTCGGAGCAGGCCTGCTGCGCGACGTACTGCCCGGCCACCGGGGTGCCGCCCAGCTGGAGGCACTTGCCGGAGCGCGCCGACTTGATCCGGACGGCGCCCGAACCGGCGTCCTCGAAGGTCCACTTCTGGTTGGCGTAGCCGGTGCGCTGGTAGGCGATGGCCACGGTGCCGTCGTTGAGCGAGCTGCCCCACAGGTCGGCGGCCTGGCCGGTGAGGCCGTTCACCAGGACGTACTTGTCGCCGCCGGGCTGCGGCGTGCCGCCGTCGGCGCCGGTGCGGAAGGTGGCCGTGCGGCCGGGCTTGGAGACGGCGCCCTGCGCGTCACGGACGGCGATCGCCACGGTGTACGAGGTGCCGGGCGCCAGGCGCACGACGCTCACCACGGTGGTCTTGACGGTGCCGATGGCCTGCCCGTTGAGCCGGATCTCGTAGCCGGCCGCGCCGGCGACGGCCGGCCAGCTCAGCACGACCGAGTTCGGAGTGACCTGACTGGCCGTCACATCCGGTCCGGTGGTGCCGGGTCCGGCGGTCGGGGTGCCCGTCGGGGTCGGGGTCGGGGTCGGCGACGGCGACTTGGTCGGGGTGCCGGTCGGGGTCGGGGTCGCGGTGGGCGACGGGGTGCGGGTCGGCGTGCCGGTCGGGGTCGGCGTCGGCGTCTTCGTCGGCTCCGGGTTCGGACCGGTGCCGCCGCCCGCGATCAGGAAGCGGTTGTTCGCGATGTTCCAGTGCGTCGCCAGGTAGCTGCCGGGCTGGGGAGCGGTGTGGTAGTAGTCGTCGTGCCGGCAGTCCAGCCGCATGTCGCTCGTGCGGTCCGGGCAGACCGTGCGCATCGCCGGGTAGTTCGGCGCGTCCGAGTAGCACATGATGTCCCACTCGTCGACGCAGTGGCCGCCGCGGCTGGTGTTGGGCGCGCTGTTGCTCACCGCGCCCAGGTTGTGGCCGAGTTCGTGGGCGGCGGTGTGGGCGCCCCAGCAGCCGGAGTCGGTACGGCCGTACGAGGGGCCGAAGTTGCTCATGTTGTCCTGGCCGGGCCGCTCGTCACCGGCGAAGGTGCCGATGCCGCAGTACACCTTCGCGTCCGCGAAGATCATGTACTTGCGGTCCTTGCGGTTGAAGCCCTGCGCGGCGATCGCCCGGTTGGAGGCGTTGAAGTCCTGCATCTCGGAGGCCGAGATCTGCACCTTCAGCACCGAGGCGCTGCAGTCCGGCTCGGTGACGTAGCGGACGTGCCGGACGCCGCCGGTCTCCTGTGCGCTCGCGTTGTAGATGACGTCGACCTCGGCCGCCCACTTCTTGAACGAGGCGGCGTACTGGGCGAACCGGTCGTTGCCCGGGGTGTGCACGTACACGACCTGCACCCGGTTGCCGGTGCTGCCGTCGCCGTCGCAGACCACGGCCGTACCGGCGGGGGCGTCCGCGGCGGCACCCGAGCCACCCGCGGCCGCGCCGCCCTGTCCGCCGTCCGCGGCGGCGGCCGCGCCGCCCACCAGCGCCTTGGCACCGGCGTCGAGGACCGGCGCCGCGCCCTTCAGCAGGTCGGCCGCGTTCGGGGCCTGGGCGTCGGCGGCCGGCGTCAGCACCGGCTCCTTGGCCGCGGCGGTGACCACCGGCGGCACGTCCTTCTGGATGTCGACATCCTTCGGCGGCGCGTCCGGGCCGTGGCTGCACAGCTGGCCGTCGGCCTTGCCGCCGCTCTGCGCGGTGCCGCTCTGGCCGGTGAAGGAGCCGCCGACCACCTCCAGCGAACCGGCGCAGCGGTCGTTGGTGGGCAGGGTCAATCCGGCGTAGACCAGGCCGCGTTCGGGCTGGTCCTTGGGTATCGCGGTCAGCGGCGCGGCCTTCTCGCGCTGCGGCGCGGGCGCCTGGGTGGCGCTCTCCGCGGTCCCGGTCTCGCCCGGGTCGTCCGACGCGAGGTCCCCGGCCGCCCCCGCCCGGTCGGCCGAACCCCCCGCCACCACCTTGTCACTGCGGGACGCCGACTCCAGCGCGGTCTCGACGCCGAGCGCCCCCGCGACCAGTCCGGCCACCACCGCGACGGCGATCAGGCCCGTACGGCGCCGCGAACGCGCCCGACGCCGCTGGGCGCGGGCTCCGCGCCGTCCGCTCCGGTCGTCCTCCAGACCGGCGTTTCCGTGCTCCATCGCTCACCTTTCCGAGTGCGACGGCCCGGCACCCCCGCCCGCCCCGGCCCGTCCGGACGACGGACCGCGGGTCGGCGGATGCCTCCTGGGCCTTCCGACACACCGGAGACCGGAGCGCGTGGTTCTGGATAACAGAAACCTCTTTCGAAAATTTCGAAGATGTTCGGACGGCTCCCGGCACGGTGTCCGCCGGTGGCGGTCCCGGCCGGAATTCGCTGGCGCGGACGGGCCCTTGGCAGGACACTGCCCCCATGCCGTCCAGCTCCGTCCCTTCGCCCGACGCCGCGCACCGCTCCGAGCCGGAGCCGCTCGAACCGGCCTGGTGGTTCGCGCACCCGCGGTACTGGGAGCTCCTGGAGTTCGAGGCCGCCTTCGACGGCGACGGCCGCCCCATGGACGCCCACTGGGTCGACCGCGAACGCGTCCTGGAAGCCCTCGTCCTGTCGCCCGGCGAACGCGACCCCGCGTTCGCCCGCTACCTCCTGACGCAGGAGATCCTCCGCCACGGCCACGGCTGGGGGTTCAGCCACAGCATCGAACTCGCCGCACTGCTCGTCGCCGAGGATCGCCGACCGGAGGACGTCTGGCTCCTGTGGTCGGCGGTGGTCCGGAGCTTCGACACCTGGTGCGGACTCCCGCACGAGCTGCTGTACGCCGCGGGCGTCGGGGCCGTGCTCGACCACGTCACCGCCTCGGACCGGCCGCAGCGCGCCGTCCTGCTGAACCACCTGCGGAGCCGTCCGGCCCGCACCGACGCCGCGGTGCAGCGCACCCTGACGGACCGGCGGCGCCACTACGCCGGCATCCTGCGCGAGCTCACCGGACCGTGAGACCGGGGTCGCCGGCCGGGTCCACGGCGGCACCGGGGCGCCATCGGGCCGACGTGCCGGACGGAGCGGTGCCGGGGCGCGCACTCGGGGGATGTGCGCACCCCGGCTCGGGGTGGAGGTGGCGGCCACCACCCGGTTACCGGCGGCGCGGCAGCCCGGTCAGGCTCGGGCAACGGCGCCGTGATCCGGAATGCTAGACCCCGCCGACACCCCGTGGCCAGAGCCGTGACCAGGGCATTTCCCGCCCCGGACATGCCATATCCACATCAGGGCAACGGAATTGACACATCGCCGGTCGTGCAGCGGCCGTCCTTACGAGCACCGGGGTAGCATCGGGCCCCATGGCTCGCAGCGACAAGAAGCCCCGGCGCCTGGTGGTCGACGACCGCACCTACCTCTGGTCCGTCCGACACCGCCACCACCCCGAGGGCTCCCCGTACTGCGGCGAGGTCCTCCACCTCCGCCTCCCCGGCAACCGCGGGCACCTGCGCCTGGTCTTCCAGGGCGGCCCCGAGCACTTGGTCCCGGACGGCTGGGTGCCCAGCGGCTCCGTCGGCACGGGCGGCGCCTGGCTCAACCTCCACCGGCCCGGCACCGCCCGGGCGCTGCTCGACGCGGCCCTCGCCGCCGGCTGGCAGCCGGAGGGCAGCGCCGTCGAGGAACTCGACGGCTGGACCCTCTTCGGGGCCGCCGCCGCCCTCTGCGCGGCCGTCCCGGCCGACTGAGCGGGCCGGGGCCGCGCCGAACACGCGGACGGCACGGGCCGGGGCGTCGGATCAGGCGCTCCGCTCCGCCGCCGGCCCACCCTCCTCGGGCCAGTCGCCCTCGACGTACCGCCGGACGAGCGCGGCGTGCGACAGCGGACTCGCGTGGTCGTCCACGTCGCCGTTGGTGGTGTAGTCCAGCAGCACGACATCGCCCTCCCGCGCGCGCAACTGCCCGACCAGGTCGGCCACCCGGTGCTCCAGGACCCACCGGTAGGCAGGCAGGTAGATCCGGCGCCGGGCCGCCCCGTACGACAACAGCTCGTCCCCGCCCAGGCCGGCGCGGTGGCCGAGGACCGGACCGTACCGCCGGACCGTCCGCTTCAGCCCCTTCATCGTGGTGATCCGGAGTTTCGCGGCGTCGACGTCCGCGTCCCGGAAGACCTTGAGGGCCTGCCAGATGCCTTCGACGGACGCCGCGGCCACCCCGTCACAGAACGGCACCGGGATCCCCCCGTGCGGATAGAACGGGCTCAACCGCACCCACGGTTCGGCGCCCCGGGAGGTGACGTCGATGATCTCCGCACCCGGGAACGCGGCGTTCAGCGACGCCGCGGAACGGCGGCGGCCGGCGACGTGGATCGGCATACAGGACTCCCTGTCTCGGGGACACGAACCACCGAGCATCCCCGACCCCACTGACAATCCCGGCCGCACCCGGCGCGCATCGTCGGACGCACCTCAGGCCCTGTCCGGCCGACCCTGCCGGGCGCACGATCCCGGGCATCCCGACCGACAGGACCTACGCCGCCACCCCGAACGGGAGCCGGCCGCGGGCCTGCAGGGCGATCCGGCCCGCACGCAGCACGGCCAGGGCCGCGGCCAGTTGGCCCGGGTCGCGGGTGAGCCAGAGGTCGGGCTTGCCGTACGCTCGACCCCGTAGCATCGGCCACCCTCCCCCGCACGCCCGGTCGGGGGGACCTCCATCGGCAGCGGAGCGGATCATC
>NZ_JBSGXP010000259.1:0-4905 GCF_053610105.1 Kitasatospora sp. NPDC054939
GCCGAGGTCGAGGCCCGGTGACCGGGATGGGCGCCCGCCCGGTGACCGGGATGGGCGCTCGCCCGGTGACCGGGATGGGCGCTCGCCCGGCTTGTCCGCAAACGACCCGCGCTGTCCCGACACGGCCGGACGGTACCCGCCGGTAGCCCCGGTCCCGCTGCCCCGCGCTTGCGCCACACGCGTAGACTCGGCCCGTGGCCAAAGTGACGCGCGACGATGTAGCCCGGCTGGCTGGCACCTCGACCGCGGTCGTCAGCTACGTCATCAACAACGGGCCGCGCCCGGTCGCGCCCGCGACCAGGGAGAAGGTCCTCGCGGCGATCGAGGAGCTCGGCTACCGGCCGAACAGTGTCGCCCAGGCGATGGCCTCCCGGCGCACCAACCTGATCGGCATGGTCGTCCCGGACGCCCGCCAGCCCTTCTTCGCCGAGATGGCGCACGCCGTCGAACGGGCCGCCTCCGAGCGCGGCAAGCTCGTGCTCATCGGCAACTCCGACTACGTGGACGACCGCGAGGTGCACTACGTCCGCGCCTTCCTCGGCATGCGCGTCTCCGGGCTGATCCTGGTCAGCCAGGGCCCCTCGCAGCGCGCCGCCGAGGAGTTCGCCGCCATGGAGGGCGCCAAGGTCGTGCTGCTGCACCGCCGCCCCGAGGCGATCGACGACGTCGCGGTGGTCAGCGACGACGTGGGCGGCGCCGAGGCCGTCGTCCGCCACCTGCTGGAGGAGCACGGCCACCCGTACGTGGTCTGCTTCGGCGGCCCGGTCGAGGCCCCCGCGCCCGGCGACCCGGTCATCGACCACGTCGAGGGCTGGCAGCGCGCCATGGACGCCCACGGCCTGCCCACCGGACCGCGCCTGATCGACGCACCGTTCCACCGCTACGGCGCCTACCAGGTCGCCCTGGAGCTGCTGCGCTCCCCCGAGCGCCCGCCCGCGATCTTCTGCTCCACCGACGACCAGGCGATCGGCGTGCTGCGGGCCGCCCGCGAGGCCGGCCTGCGGGTGCCCGAGGACCTCGCGGTGGCCGGCTACGACGACGTGCCCGAGGCCGCCTTCGTCGACCCGCCGCTGACCACCGTCGCCTCCGACCGGGACGCCATGGCCCGGGCCGCCGTCGACCTCGTCCTCGACGACTCGCTGATGGTGCCCGGCTCGGACACCGAGCGGGTGCGCAAGTTCCCGTCCCGCCTGGTGCTCCGCCGCTCCTGCGGCTGCGGCGCGGGCTGACCCCGGCGCGGCGGAGGCCGACCGCAGCGGCGCCGGCCGCACCGCCGCCGACCCCGCCTGAGCAGGCTTTATGAGAAGTCAACGGGCTTCTCGGACCCCTCTGAGCCGGTTCTCATCGGATTCTCATCCGGAGGGCGGACGTTGGTCGGCATGAGCGACCGACACCCGCACCAGCCCTCCTCGGACGCCACCGGCACGAGCCCCGCCGCGCCGCCCCCGCCGTCCGTCCCGCCCCTGCCGCCGCTGCCCACGCAGCCGCCCGCCGGCCCCGGCGGCCGGGCCCGCCGCGGCCTCCTGCGCGGCCGCCTCGCCCTGGTCACCGCCGTCGCCGCGGTCGCGGCCGTGCTCGGCGGGGTCGCCGGCGGCGTCGTCACCGCCGAACAGCGCGACACCGGCACCGCCGTCGCCGCCGGCCCGGTCGCCGCCCGCGCGGACGGCAGCGCCGACGTCGCCGCGGTCGCCGCGGCCGTCTCGCCCAGCGTCGTCCGGATCACCGCCCCGGGCGGCAGCGGATCCGCCGGCGGCGCCGCCACCGGCACCGGCGTCGTCCTGGACGACGACGGCCGGATCCTCACCAACTACCACGTGGTCTCCGGTGCGGGCGACGGCGGCCGGATCACCGTCACCTTCGCCGACGGCTCCACCGCCGCCGCGACCGTCACCGGCACCGACAAGTCCCTCGACATCGCCGTGATCACCGCGCGCGGCGCCGAGGACCTCACCCCCGCCGTGCTCGGCGACTCCTCCGCGGTCTCGGTCGGCGACCCGGTCGTCGCCATCGGCAACCCCGAGGGCCTCACCGGCACCGTCACCTCCGGCATCATCAGCGCCGAGGACCGCGAGGTCACCGTCCGCCTCGACGAGGGCAGCACCGGGGGCAACGGCGGCTTCGGCTTCCCCGACCTCCCCGGCCCGGGCAACAGCAGCGCCACCGGCGGCGAGAGCACCACCTACCGGGCCTTCCAGACCGACGCCGCCCTCAACCCCGGCAACTCCGGCGGCCCGCTGATCAACGCCACCGGCCAGGTCATCGGCATCAACTCCGCCATGTACTCGCCGAACGGCAGCAGCTCCACCGCCGGCGGCAGCGGCGCCGGCAACGTCGGCCTCGGCTTCGCGATCCCCGTGAACGACATCAAGAAGGTGCTGCCCGACCTGGAGGCGGGACGCAGCGTCTGACCACCGCCGCGGGCCTGTCCCGCGGCCCCCGCCCGGCCCCGGCCGGACAATTGCTCCCGACGGCCCCGCCCCGGCGGAGCCGCCGTCACCACCCGGACCGACACCGGCCCTCAACCGGCCCTCCACCACGAGAAGGGGCAGCCGCCCATGACCCCGTCCGCCGACGACCGCACCTCCGCCGAGTCCGGGGCCGCCCCCGCCCGGCTCCTCGTGGTCGACGACGAACCCGCCCTCCGGGACGCCCTGGAGAGCAGCCTCGCCTTCGAGGGCTACGAGGTCACCACCGCCACCGACGGCCACGAGGCGCTGGAGGCCGTCGAACGCGACCGCCCCGACCTCGTCCTGCTCGACATCATGATGCCCCGCATGGACGGCCTCACCGCCGTCCGCCGGATGCGCTCGCGCGGCGACACCGTCCCCGTCCTGATGCTGACCGCCCGGGACGCCGTCGGCGACCGCGTCACCGGCCTCGACGTGGGCGCCGACGACTACCTCGCCAAGCCCTTCGAGCTCGACGAGCTCCTCGCCCGGGTCCGCGCCCTGCTCCGCCGCAGCGCCTTCGCCACCGAGGCCGCCCGCGCCGCCGCGGCCGACCAGGACAGCGAGGTGCTGGCCTTCGCCGACCTGCGGATGAACACCGCCACCCGCGAGGTCACCCGGGCCGGCCGCCCGGTCGAGCTCACCCGCACCGAGTTCATGCTGCTGGAGATGTTCCTCTCCCACCCCCGCCAGGTGCTCACCCGCGAACAGATCCTCAAGGCCGTCTGGGGCTTCGACTTCGAGCCGTCCTCCAACTCCCTGGACGTCTACGTGATGTACCTGCGCCGCAAGACCGAGCAGGGCGGCCTGCCCCGGCTCATCCAGACCGTCCGCGGCGTCGGCTACGCGCTGCGCCCGGCCGCCGGCACCGGCTCGTGAGCGGCCGGCTCCCCCCGCCGCCGCTCGGCCCGCCCCGACCGGCCCGGCACCGCCTGCTGCACCGGTTGCGGGGGCGCTCGCTGCGCAGCCGGCTGACCTTCCTCACCGCGGCCGCCGTCGCCGTGGCCATCGCGCTCTCGGCCCTGGCCTGCTGGTTCATCGTCCGGGAGCGGATGTACGAACTCGTCCGCAAGGACCTGCTGAGCGTCCCGGGCCAGCTCCAGGTGCGCGCGGAGGACATCTGCGCGGCCACCCCGCAGGCGGCCCTCGCCGCCGCGAAGTCCACCACGGCCAACACCCGCACGCCCAGCCGCGACCTCCAGTACGTGCTGAGCAACCCCACCGTGGTCTGCCTGCCGCCCAACTCGGCCCGCGCCGTCGTGGTCGAGCCCGGCGACACCGAGGCCTACCGGCTCCGGCCGAACCAGGCGGTCATCCGCGAGGGCCGGTTCACCGACGGCACCCCCGCGCTGGTCCGGATCGGCTGGACCCCCTCGCCGCTGCGCGGCCACCCGACCGCCCTGGTCATGGTCGCCGCCTCCACCGAACCCGTCGAGGAATCCCTCAACCAGCTCGCCCTGGTGCTCGGCGGGGTCGCCCTCGGCGGCGTCATCCTGGCCGGACTCGCCGGCCGGCTGGTCGCCCGCTCCGCCCTGAAGCCGGTCGACCGGCTCACCGACGTCGTCGAGCACATCGCCCGCACCGAGGAGGTCGGCACCACCATCCCGGTGCAGGGCAAGGACGAGATCGCCCGGCTCTCCACGTCCTTCAACTCGATGTCCACCGCGCTCGCCAACTCCCGTGACCGGCAGACCCGCCTCATCGCCGACGCCGGCCACGAGCTGCGCACCCCGCTCACCTCCCTGCGCACCAACGTCGACCTGCTGATCCGCAGCGACGAGACCGGTCGACCGCTGCCCCCGGCCACCCGGACCAGGCTGCTCGGCAACATGAAGGCGCAGATGCAGGAGCTCACCGTCCTGATCGGCGACCTGCTGCAGCTCTCCCGGCCGGACTCCCCCCGCCCCGGTCAGAACCCCGCCGTGGTCGCCCTCCACGAGATCGCCGAACGGGCCGTCGCCCGCGCCCGGCTGCGCGGCCCCGGCCTGGCCTTCGAGACCTCCGTCGACCCCTGGTACGTGCACGCCGACGCCGCCCTGCTGGAGCGGGCGGTGATCAACCTGCTGGACAACGCGGTCAAGTACAGCCCGCCCGGCGGTGCCATCGACGTCCGCCTGCACGAGGGCGTGCTGACCGTCCGAGACCACGGCCCCGGCATCCCGCCGGACGAACTCCCGTACGTCTTCGACCGGTTCTGGCGCTCGCCGTCCTCGCGCCAGCTGCCGGGATCGGGGCTGGGCCTGTCGATCGTGGCGCAGGGCGTCCGGGAGGCGGGCGGCGAGGTGGCGCTCGGCCCGGCCCGGGACGGCGGCCCCGGCGCCCAGGCGACCGTGCGGCTGCCCGGCAGCCCGCAGCGGCCCGCGGCCGGCCCCGGACCGGCCCCCGGGACGGCCCCGGACGCGGCGGGCCCCGGGGCGGGCCCGGAAACGGACGACGGGCCGGACGACGGCGTCCGGCC
>NZ_JBSGXP010000260.1:0-4885 GCF_053610105.1 Kitasatospora sp. NPDC054939
CTCGGAGATGTGTATAAGAGACAGGCGGCGCACCGGGCCGGGCGTCAGCGCCGGAAGAGCGGCTCGCCGGGCAGCTCGGTGCCGGCCGGCAGCAGGGCCAGGTTGAGGCCGCGGTCGAGCCGGACCCGCAGCAGCGGGTCCGCCACCAGTGCCTGTCCGATCCGCTGCACCACCGCCTGCGCCTCCTCGCGGGCCAGGTCCGACGAGAGCACCACGGCCAGCAGCCCGTCCGCGTCCTCGTACGGCGCCAGCAGCCCGCCGACCACCTGCGGCTCGGCCGCCAGCAGGGCGCGCACCGCCTCCCGGACCTCCGGGTCGCCGGCCGGCGGCAGATAGGGGCGGTTCTCCGCGAGCGCCCGCAGCCGGGCCCCGCCCAGCTGGTACGGCACCGGGCCGGCCGGGTCCACCAGCAGCGTGTCGGCCCGCTCGGAGAAGGCCACCATCGCGGCCTGCGGCGCGGCCACCGGCGCCGGACGGGCGTCCGCCCGCCAGCGGGCCAGGGTCTCCAGCGAGGTGAAGGCGGGCAGCGCCCGGCGGCCGTCCGGGGCCTCGACCACGGGGACCGCCATATCGCTGGTCTTCTCGTGCTTCAGCCCGTTCGCGTCCGTCTCCACCTCCCCGAGGATCGCCACGATCGGCACCATCAGGCGGCTCGGCGCGAGCGCCGCGAGCACCTCAGGCTCGGCGGTGCGGTCCTGCGCCCACCGGGCCAGCGCCTCGGCCAGCCGGGGGTCGGCGCCGCCGTCGTCACCGGCGAACCCGGGATCGGGAATGTTCTTTGGCTCCACCCGACCGACCCTATGCCACCTCACACCGCCCGCCCGGCGGGCCGACCCTCATGCCGCCGTTCCCCTACCCACCGGTAGTCCGGTGTGGCAGTCTGCGGCCATGGCCTCGCCCGAACTCGCCGCCCAGCGCCCCGCACCCGCCGCCGTGCTCGTCGAGCCGGCCTCGCCCGTCGCCGACCGGGCGCGCTACGACCGGGCCACCGCCCACCTGGGCGGCCCGGTCGCGATCGTCGACCTGGCCGCCTTCGACGCCAACGCCGCCGACCTGGTGCGCCGGGCGGCCGGGAAGCCGATCCGGGTGGCGAGCAAGTCGGTGCGCTGCCGGGCGCTGCTGGAGCGGGCGCTCGCCACCGAGGGGTTCGCCGGGATCATGAGCTTCACCCTCGACGAGTCGCTCTGGCTGGCGCGGGCCGGCTTCACCGACGTCCTGCTGGCCTACCCGTCCGCCGACCGCTCCGGCTACGCCGAGCTGACCGCCGACCCCGGGCTCGCCGCGGCCGTCACCGTCGTCCTGGACGACCCCGCGCAGCTCGACCTGATCGACGCGGCCCGGGCGGGCGGCGCCGAGGTGCGGGTCTGCCTGGAGCTGGACACCGCCCTGCACCTGCTCGGCGGCCGGGTACGGGTGGGCGCCCGGCGCTCCCCGCTGCACGACCCGGCGGACCTCGCGGCCTTCGCCGAACTGGTGCAGCGCCGGCCCGGGTTCCGCGTGGTCGGGCTGATGGCGTACGAGGGGCACGTCGCCGGGGTGGGCGACCGGGTGCCGGGGCGGCCGGCCCGCTCCCGGCTGATCCGGGCGATGCAGGCGCGGGCCCGCGCCGAGCTGGCCGAGCGGCGCGCGGCGGCGGTGCGGCGGCTGCGGCTGGTCGCCGACCTGGAGTTCGTCAACGGCGGCGGCACCGGCAGCCTCGAATCGACCGCCGCCGAGCGGGCGGTGACCGAGGTGGCGGCCGGCTCCGGGCTGTACGCGCCCCGGCTGTTCGACAACTACCAGTGCTTCCGCCCCCGGCCCGCCGCGCTGTTCGGCCAGCCCGTGGTGCGCCGGCCCGGCCTCGGCGTGGTCACGGTGCTCGGCGGCGGCTACCCGGCCTCCGGTCCGGCCGGCCAGGACCGCTCGCCGGAGCCGTACCTGCCGCAGGGCCTGCGCTACGACCCGACGGAGGGCGCCGGCGAGGTGCAGACCCCGCTGCTGGGCGCCGCCGCCGACGACCTGCTGATCGGCGACCGGGTCTGGTTCCGGCACGCCAAGGCGGGCGAGCTGTGCGAGCGCTTCGCCGAACTGCACCTGGTGGAGGGCGATGCGGTGGTGCGCAGCGTGCCGACCTACCGCGGCGAGGGACGGACCTTCCTCTGAACCCCGAGCTCCGACCTGTGAGCTCTGACCTGTGACCTGTGAGCCCCGACGGCCCCCGGCCCCCGGGGTGGACGGGCGGCGGCTTAGCGCCGCCTTAAGCGGGCCCGATGGGATGCCTAACCGGCGCTTCCCGTCGGGCCCTTGGCCTGTCCGGGTGGGTACCGTGCGGATACGGTCCGTCAGAAAACGTGTGACACAGGGCTATTGCCAGCTGGTCTAGTCCAATCATACGCTCCGTCCAAGGGGCGCGTTGCCGGGTCGGCGGCTCCCCCGGAGGCAGACGTGCCTTCCTCCCCCCACACCTCCCGACCCGGAACAGGTCAAGGAGTCCCCACCCCATGTCCATCAAGCGCACTGTGCTCCCGGTCGGCGTCGTCGGCGCCGCCCTGCTCGCGGTCGCGGCCTCCACCGCCGGCACCGCCGTCGCCCACGGCACCATGACGGGCCCGGTCAGCCGGGTCGCCGCCTGCTACGCCGAGGGCCCCGAGAACCCCAAGTCCCAGGTCTGCAAGGACCTCGTCGCGGCGAGCGGCACCCAGCCGCTGTACGACTGGAACGAGGTCAACCTCGCCAACGCCGCCGGCAACCACCAGGCGCTGATCCCGGACGGCAAGCTCTGCTCGGCCGGCCGCGACAAGTACAAGGCGCTGGACTGGCCGCGTCTGGACTGGCCGGCCACCTCGGTCAAGGCCGGTGCGATCAACTTCAAGTTCCGCACCACCGCGCCGCACGTGGGCACCCAGGTCACCTACATCACCAAGGCCGGCTACAACCCCACCCAGCCGCTGAAGTGGTCCGACCTGGACCAGACGCCGGTCGCCAACGTGCCGGTCACCCGGACCGCCACCGAGGGCTACTACAACTACACCGGCACCCTGCCGCAGCGCACCGGCCGGCACATCCTGTACACGATCTGGCAGCGCTCGGACAGCCCGGAGGCGTTCTACACCTGCGCCGACGTGGACTTCGGCCAGGCCGCCGCCGGCACCGCGGTGTCCGCCCTGTCGGCGCCCGCGGGCCCGAGCGAGCAGCAGATCGCCGCGGACGCCGACAAGTCCACGGTCAGCCACCACGGGCACGGCGGCGACCCCAACTCCCCGGCCGGCGCGGTCGCTCCGGTCGCCAGCGCCTCCGTCGGCTCCTCCCCCACCGGTCCGCTGCTGCTGAGCGGCGCCGCCGCGATCAGCGTCGGCTGGGCCGCCATGGTGCTCCGGCGCCGTCGCGTCGAGGCTGTTCGACGCGGCGCCTGACCGCCGGAGGCCGGGAGCGGGCCGTCCCTCGACCCCCGTACGGTCCGCCCCCGGCCCACCCCGTGCCACCGCGTTCCCACAGCCGCACCCGCAGCCGCAGCCGCAGGAGCGCGGGAACGCCGACGGCCCACCCGGTCCCCGGGTGGGCCGTCGTGGTGAGCGGGCCCGGTCAGGCGCCGGTGCCGCTCCCGTCGCCGGTGCCGCCGCTGCCTCCCGGGACCCGGCCGGTGAGCTCGTCCACGCCCTTGACCACGGTGTCCATCACCGACGGCTCCGGGGCCTTGGGCGCGATGTCGAAGCCGAAGTGCAGCGTGGCCAGGCCCTTGCCGTCGCCGCTCGGGAACACCACGGTCTGCACGTAGCCGTCGTTGCCCTTCGCCGCGTCGACCTTCCAGCGGACCAGCCAGCCGTCCCGGCCGTCCACCTCGACGGCCTCCGACTTCAGCTCCTGGTGGGAACCGATCTCGCTGTAGGCCTCCTTGGCGGCCTTCTCGATGTCCGCCCGGGCCGCCGCCTTCACATCGGTGCCGCCGCCGGTGATCCGGCCGCTGCTGATACCGCCCAGCGAGCAGGTGCCACCGCCCTCGCAGGTGTACAGGCCGATGCTGAGCGAGGCGAAGCCGCTCTGGGTGGTGCCGCCGCTCCAGCCGGACGGGATCGGCACCGTGATGCGGTTGACCCGGTCCGCGGCGATCCGCCGGCCGGACGGCGCGCCGTCCTCGGAGCCGTCGTTCTTGTTCTTGCCGTCGCCGTTCTTGCCGTTGCCGCCGTTCTTGCCGTCGCCACCGTTCCCGCCGTTCCCGCCGTTGCCGTCGAGGTCGGGGAACCCGCCCCAGGGGCCGTTCTCGCCGAACGGCGGCAGCTTGGCGTTGCGCTGGGCGGCGGGCCTGGTCTCGTCGCGGCCGTCCATCACCAGGTAGGTGACGCCGGATCCGGCCAGCAGGCCGACCAGCGCCGCCACGGCCGCCGCGACCACCACCGGGCGGGCGGGCCGGCGCCGGCGGGCCGGGGGCGGCGGCACGATCCCGCCGTACGCGGCGCCGAACGGCGGCGGCTCGGGGTAGCGCACGGTCGGCCCGTTCTGCAGGATCTCGCCCTCCAGTACCCGGGTCTCCGGGCCGTCGGACGTAGCGGCGGTCGGGGCGGTGGCGCCCGCCGGGGTGGTGTCCGACACGGCGCCGGCGGGAGCCTGCGGCTCCGGGGCGTCGGCGGGGGCGGGCCGGGTGTTCGCCGTCCAGCCCTTGCCGTCCCACCAGCGCTGCGGTCTCGGGTCGCCGGTGTCCTTGGGGTCCGGGTACCACCCGGCGGGAATCTTCTCGCTCACCCTGGAGAATCTAAACGGCCCCGGTTAAGCGCGATATCAGAGCGGCCGCAATTTCCGGCATTTTCGATGAGATTACGGTGAGAACCGGTGCGGCCCGCCACGGACCGCGCCGCAGCGCCCGCTCCGGACCGCGGCGCCCGCTACCGGGACTAATCGCGGTGCACCGGGC
>NZ_JBSGXP010000261.1:0-4881 GCF_053610105.1 Kitasatospora sp. NPDC054939
GCACCCCACCGGTGCCGCGCCGCGCTCCGTCTCACCGGCAGCCGAGCAGGGCGGGCAGGGACACGGCCCGGCGGGGCGTTCGGGGTGGGGGCGGTGTACGGTCGAAAGTCGGTTCTCGAAACGGACGGGAGGCAGCTCAGGTGACTGCTTCGGGGAAGAACCGCGACCTCGCCACCATCGCCGACATCGTCGAGCCGGACGGGCAGGGCATCGACGCGTGGACGGCCGAGCGGGTGCGGGAGGTGGTGGCCGGGCATGCCCGGGACCGGGACGACCGGAGGCTGCTGCTGGAGGCCCTCGGGCTCGGCGAGGCGTCGGGCTGACGTCCTGCGCCCCGGACGCGGTCCGGGGCGCAGGGGGCACGGTGGTCAGACTCCCGTACGGGCGGTGACCAGGCCGGACTCGTAGGCCGCGATGACGGCCTGGGCGCGGTCGCGGACGTCGAGCTTGCCGAAGATGCTGGTGATGTAGTTCTTCACGGTGGAGTGGCTGATGTCCAGGGCCCGGGAGATCGCGGCGTTGTCGAGGCCGGTGGCCATCAGGCGCCACACCTCGACCTCGCGGGGCGTGAGGTCGCCGGTCTCGGCGGTGCGCGGCGGGGCGGGCTGCGGCGCCGCCCGGACGTAGGTGGAGATCAGCCGGGTGAGCAGGCGCGGCGCGACCGCCGCCTCGCCGGTGTGGACGGTGCGGATCGCCGCGGCCAGGTCCTCCGGGGAGACGTCCTTGGGCAGGAACCCGTGCGCGCCGGCCCGCAGCGCGGCCACCACGTACTCGTCCATGTCGAAGGTGCTCAGCGCGAGGACCCGGCAGGCCGGCAGGCTGCGGGCCAGCTCCTCGGTCGCGCCGACCCCGTCGAGGACGGGCATCCGGATGTCCATCACCACGACGTCGGGGCGCAGCAGGCGGGCCCGGGCGACGGCCTGCTCGCCGTTCTCGGCCTCGCCCACCACCTCGAAGGACGGGTCGGGGGAGAGGATCAGCGACAGTCCGCGCCGGACCAGCGGCTGGTCGTCGACGATGAGGACCTTGATCCGGTCCGCCGCCGCGCTCACCGGGCCACCTGCCCGTGCCGGCCGGCCGCCTCGGTGGCGTGTCCCTCGGCGGCCTGCCCGTGCTGGACGGCCGCCTCGGCCGCCTCCTCCGGACCGAGCGGGAGTTCGGCCCGTACGGCGAAGCCGCCGCCGGCCTGCGGGCCGGCCTCCAGGGTGCCGCCGTGCAGGGCGACGCGCTCGCGCATGCCGAGCAGGCCGTACCCGGGTCGGCCGGGGGAGCCGGTGCCGTCCTGGGCGGACGCGTCCCGGCCGTCGTTGCGGACCTCGACGGTGACCCGGTCCGGACGGTAGGTCAGGCGGACGGACGCCCGGGCGGGCCCGGCGTGCTTGCGGGCGTTGGTCAGGCCCTCCTGGACGATCCGGAACACCGTCAGTCCGGCGGTCGGCGGGAGCGGGCGGGCAGGCCCGTCGACCCGGAGGTCGGTGGGCAGCCCGGCGAGCCTGGACTCGGTCACCAGCCGGTCGAGGTCGTCGACCCCGGGCTGGGGCGAGGGCGGGGCGGCGTCCGTTTCGTCGCCGGCCCGCAGGACGTGGAGGAGCTGGCGCATCTCGCGCAGCGCCAGCCGCCCGGAGGACTCCAGGGTGACCAGGGCGTCCCGGGCCACCTCGGGGTGGCCGAGGTTGGCACGGGCGCCGCCGGCCATCAGCTGCATGGTGGTGATGTGGTGGGCCACGATGTCGTGCAACTCCCTTGCGATGCGGCGGCGTTCGTCGGCCACTGCGCGGTCGGCCAGCAGTTGGCGGTTCGCCGCGACCTCCCGCTGCCAGCGGGTGACGGCGAGGCCGGCGCCGGCCACGAGCAGGCAGGACATGGACGTGCCGACGACCGCCTGCCAGGACGGCACGCCGAAGTGGCTCTGGCCGAGCATGGTCACCAGCGCCGTCACCGCGCCGACGGCCGCGGTCGCGGCGCCGGTCATGGCCCGGGCGACCGAGAACAGACCGACCATCAGAACGGCGCCGAAGTGCGGGCTCGGTGGTACGGACAAGTCGACCGCCGTCCCGATCACCAGGACGGCGGCGAGCGCCGGTACGGGCCGGCTGCGCCGGAAGAGCAGCGGCACGGCCGACAGCGCGACGAGGAGGAAGCCCGGCGCGCTGACCCTGCGCACCCCGTCCATCTCGCTGAAGAGCAGGTAGTTCAGCAGGTCGAGGGTGCAGGCGCCGACGGCCACCAGCGCGTCGGTGTGCGTCCAGGGGGCGGAGTCGGCGTCGGGTGGCGCCCCCGCCGCGCCGGTCCCGCGGCCGGTTCCGGGACTGGTCCCGCTGCCCGCTGCGGCTTCGGGGCGCTGACGCCCGCCCATGTCCGTTCCTCCTCGTGCCCGGTGGCCGGCGCGCATCCGGTCCCGGGTCGGGCCGACACGGCTGATCAGCCCTGACACCCCATTCTGTCATCGGCCCGCGACGCCGGGCGTGGTCCCCGGGCACGAGGGCGGACCGCCCGACCAGGACCACGGTCCCGGTCCGCGGCAGGCCCGGGGAGCTGGGGCCCCGCCGCGGATCGTCCGCTGCCAGGACGCCCCAGGCCCACCCGGGGTGATGGTCTGGAAGCAGGCCGGGAACCCCCGGTCACCACACCGACGTTCGCGTCCATCAGCCGGAGGACAACGTGATCCGCGCCCTGACCGGATTCTCCACCAGACACGCCTGGAAGGTGATCGCCCTCTGGGCGGTGCTGGGACTCGGACTGGGCGTGCTGGGCCCGATGCTGCTCGGCCACGTCACCCAGGCCCGCACCGGGGACTTCCTGCCCCGCAGCTACGACTCCGCCGCCGCCCTGCGGATCGCCGAGGAGAAGTTCGGCGTGAAGCCGGACGCCACCACGGTGACGGTGCTGGTCGCCCGGACGGACGGCGGGCCGCTCTCCGCCGCGGACCAGCAGCGGATCGAGGCCGAGGGGGCGCAGCTCGCCCAGCGGCGCGTCGTCATGCCGAGGAAGGAGGACGAGCCGGCCTTCCTGGTGCCCGACCACTCCCAGACCCCCCGCGTCGCCCCGGCGATGGTCGCGCCCGACCGGAGCTTCGAACTGCTCACCGTCGAGTTCACCGGCAACCTGGCGAACGAGGGCGTCCAGGACGTCTTCCGGGCCTTCCGGGACGCCGCGCGGGCGCAGTTCGCGGAGGCGGGCCTGCGCACCGGCTACACCGGCGCGCTCGCCGACGCCGCCGACACCGCCGACTCCCACCGGACCGCCGCGACGGTCGGCGGCATCCTGGTCACGGTGCTGATCGTGCTGCTCAACGTCCTGGTGTTCCGCAGCGTGCTCGCGGCCGTCCTGCCGCTGCTGGCCGTCACCGTGATCGGCGGCGCGGCGGGCGGGGCGGTGGCCGGTGCCGCGGCGCTCACCGGCCTCAAGCTCGACGCCGGGACGCCGGGCCTGATCTCCGTGGTCCTGCTCGGGATCGGCGTCGACTACCTGCTGTTCCTGCTGTTCCGGTTCCGCGAACACCTGCGGGCCCGCCCCGACCAGCCGGCCCGCGCGGCGGCCGCCGAGGTGTCCGCACGGGTCGGCACCGCGATCACCTCGGCCGCGCTCACCATCGTGGCCGCCTTCGCGACCCTGGGTGTGGCGAGCTTCGGCCAGTTCCGCTCGCTCGGCCCGGCCATCGCCGTCGCCGTCCTCGTCATGCTGCTGGGCAGCCTCACCCTGATGCCGGCCCTGCTCGCCGCCTGCGGCCGTGGGATGTTCTGGCCCTCCCGCAGCCTGCGGCGGGAACCGCGGGACGACCGAGCCGCCCGCTTGGGCGCCCTCGTCGCCCGCAGGCCGCTGCCGCTGCTGCTCGCCGCCGTCGCCGTGCTCGCCGCCCTGGCCGCCGGGACGGTCGGGATCCGGATGGACTACGGCCGGGGCGGCGGCTCCGGCACCCCGGCCGCCGCCACCGCCGCGGAGATCTCCCGCGCGCTGCCCGCCGGCGTGTCCGACCCCACCACCGTCTACGTCACCGCCGCGGACGGCGCCGCCCTCGCCCCGGGCCGGCTCGACGGCCTCGCCCGGGCCCTCGCCGGCGTCGAGGGCGTCGGCCAGGTCGCCCCGACCGTGCCGAGCGCCGACCACCGGGCCGCCCGGATCGACCTCTACCTGACCGTCGACGCGCAGAGCCGACAGGCCCGCGACCTCGCCTCGGGGCCGGTCCGCGCCGCCGTCGCCGCCCACACGCCGGCCGGTACGAGCGCCCACGTGGGCGGCACCGCCGCGATCTTCGCCGACATCTCCGCCGCCGTCGACCACGACCTGGCGATCGTCTTCCCGGTCGCCGCGGCCCTGATCGGGCTGATCCTGCTGCTGCTCCTGCGCAGCCTGCTCGCCCCGGTGATCCTGATGCTCTCCGTCGGGCTCGGCTTCGCCGCCACCCTCGGCGCCGCCACCCTGCTGTTCCAGCACGGACTCGGCGAGCCGGGCGTCAACTTCACCCTCCCGCTGGTGCTGTTCCTGTTCGTGGTGGCGCTCGGCACCGACTACAACATCCTCATCACCGACCGCATCCGCGAGGAGATGCGGCACCCTGGCCCGGCCCGCGGCGCCGTGGCGCGCGCCGTCCGCCACACCACGCCGGCCATCGCCACCGCCGGCCTGGTCCTGGCCGGTTCCTTCGCCACCCTCGCCACCACGCCGGGCAGCGAGCAGGTCGCCTTCGCGATGACGCTCGGCATCCTGCTCTCCGCCGTCGTCCTGTCCCTGGTCCTGGTGCCCGCGCTGGCCGCCCTGCTCGGCCGGGCGCTGTGGTGGCCCGTCCGCCCGCCGCGCGAGCACGGCCGTCCGGCCGAGCCGCATCCGGAGACGGCCAGGGTCCCGGTGCCCTGACGGGTGCCGCCGGCACACCCCACGGGG
>NZ_JBSGXP010000262.1:0-4840 GCF_053610105.1 Kitasatospora sp. NPDC054939
TTTTTTATATCCTACGGGGGCGGCCGGGTTTTCCGGCCCCCCCCCCCCCCCCCCCCCGGCGCCCCCCCCCCCCCCCCCCCCCCGGCGGCCCCCCCCCCCCGGGCCCCGCCCCCCGGGGGGCCCGCCCCGCGGCACTCAGCGCCCGCGCAGCGCGCGGTAGCGGGCGACCAGCTCCGCGGTGGAGCTGTCCAGCGCGTCCGCGCCCTCGCCGGTCAGCAGCACCGGCTCGATCCGCTTGGCGAGGACCTTGCCGAGCTCGACGCCCCACTGGTCGAAGGAGTCGATGTTCCAGATCGCGCCCTGGACGAACACCTTGTGCTCGTACAGCGCGACCAGCTGGCCGAGCACCGACGGGGTCAGCTCGGCGGCCAGGATCGTGGTGGTCGGGTGGTTGCCCTTGAAGGTCTTGTGCGGCACCAACTCGGCCGGCACCCCCTCGGCGGCGACCTCCTCCGGCGTCTTGCCGAAGGCCAGCGCCTGGGTCTGCGCGAAGAAGTTGGCGAGCAGCAGGTCGTGCTGCGCGACCAGCCCGGGAAGCAGGTCGCCGACCGGGCGGGCGAAGCCGATGAAGTCGGCCGGGATCAGCTTGGTGCCCTGGTGGAGCAGCTGGTAGTAGGCGTGCTGGCCGTTGGTGCCGGGGGTGCCCCAGACCACCGGGCCGGTCTGCCAGGTGACCGGGTTGCCCTGGCGGTCCACCGACTTGCCGTTGGACTCCATGTCGAGCTGCTGCAGGTACGCGGTGAACTTCGACAGGTAGTGGGAGTACGGCAGCACGGCGTGCGCCTGGGCGTCGAAGAAGGCGCCGTACCAGACCCCGAGCAGGCCGAGCAGCAGCGGCACGTTCTGCTCCGGCGGGGCGGTGCGGAAGTGCTCGTCGACCAGGTGGAAGCCGTCCAGCATCTCGCGGAAGGCGTCCGGGCCGATGGCGATCATCAGCGAGAGGCCGATCGCCGAGTCGTAGGAGTAGCGGCCGCCCACCCAGTCCCAGAACTCGAACATGTTGGCGGTGTCGATGCCGAAGTCGGCGACGCCCTCGGCGTTGGTGGAGAGCGCCACGAAGTGCTTGGCGACCGCGTCGGTGTCCGCCTGCAGCTCGGTGAGCAGCCAGTTCTTCGCCGAGACCGCGTTGGTGATGGTCTCGATGGTGGTGAAGGTCTTGGAGGCGACGACGAACAGCGTCTCCGCGGCGTCCAGGTCGCGGACGGCCTCGTGCAGGTCGGCGCCGTCCACGTTGGAGACGAAGCGGACGTCCAGGTCGCGCGCGGCGTAGGAGCGCAGCACCTCGTAGGCCATCGCGGGGCCGAGGTCGGAGCCGCCGATACCGATGTTGACGACGGCCTTGATCGGCCTGCCGGTGTGGCCGCGCCACTCGCCGCTGCGGATCCGCTCGGCGAAGGCGGCCATCCGGTCCAGGACGGCGTGCACGCCGGGCACCACGTTCTCGCCGTCGACCTCGACGACGGCCCCGCGGGGGGCCCGCAGCGCGGTGTGCAGCACGGCCCGGTGCTCGGTGGTGTTGATCTTCTCGCCGCGGAACATCGCGTCGCGCAGACCGGCGACGCCGGTGGCCTCGGCGAGCTCGCGCAGCAGCTCCAGGGTCTCGTCGGTGACGAGCTGCTTGGCGAAGTCGACGTGGAGGTCGCCGACCTGGAGGGTGTAGCGGCGGCCCCGCTCCGGGTCGGCGGCGAACAGCTCACGCAGGTGCGTCTCGCCCAGCTCGGCCCGGTGCTTGGCCAGGGCGGCCCACTGCGGGGTGCGGTCCAGCGCGGTACGGGCGTCGGCACGGGTCTCCGACATCGGTTGCTCCTCGATTCGTCCGGGTGCAGCTAACCGGCAGGGCCAGGCGGGAGGGTGTCGCGAGGTCGTGCGGGTACTGCGGGTGGTGCGCCGACTCCGTTGACGGCCTGCCCGGAGTCACCCTATGCAACGTCGGGACCCCCGGCGCACATTCCGTTCGCCGACGCTCCAACGGAGGCCGTCCGGACGTGCCGTCGCTTCCGTCCGGACGTGCCGTCACTTCCGCTCGGAGCGCAGGTCCAGCCCGCGCAGCACCTGGTCGACGAGCTCCGGGTCGGCGCCGGCCTCGCTGCGGGCGATCAGCATCTCGCGCCGGGACGCGGCGATCATCTCCTGTTCGACCCGGTACGCGGCGCGCCACTGGCCGAGCCTCAGCTTGGCCTCGGCGGCCTCCTCCTCGGCGTAGTTCTCGGGGCAGAGCCGGGCCAGCCGGTCGTGCTGACGGTCCCGCAGCCGCTCGGCGACCTCGGCGGGCAGCCGGTCCTCCTGCTCCAGCTCGCCGAGCCGCGTCAGTCCGGCCTTGGCGGCCCGCCACCAGAGCTGCCGGACGGCCTGCTCGTGCCGGTCGTGGTCGAGGTCCAGCTCGAAGCGCTTGGCCAGCCAGGGCAGGGTGAGGCCCTGGACGAGCAGGGTGAAGAGCACCACGCTGAAGGCGATGAAGACCAGCCGCCCGCGCTCGGGGAAGCGCTCGCCCGAGTCCAGGGTCAGCGGGACGGCCAGGGCCAGCGCGACGGTCGCCACCCCGCGCATGCCCGACCACCAGAGCAGCACGCTCTCCTGCCAGCTGATCGGGGTGTCCTCCTCGGCGCCGGCCCGCAGCTTCCGGGAGAGCCAGCCGGCCGGGAGCAGCCAGAGCAGCCGGACCAGCACCACCGCGGCGATGACCACGGCGGCGTCCCCGAGCATGCTGGTCCAGCCGTCGCCGGCCTCCCTGAGGACGGTGGCGAGCTCCAGCCCGATCAGACCGAAGGCGGCGCCGGTGATCAGGATCTCGACGATCTCCCAGAAGGCGTTGCCGACCAGCCGGTAGGCGACGTCGTCGGCGTCGGCGGCCCGCTCGGCCAGGTAGAGCGCGCAGATCACGACGGCGAGCACGCCGGAGCCGTGGATCTCCTCGGCGAGGGTGTAGGCGGCGAACGGCACCAGCAGGTTGAGCGCGACCTGCTGGGTGGGGTCGTCCAGCCGGGAGGCCAGCCTGGCGTTGAGCCAGCCGAGGCCCACCCCGACCACCACCGCGAGGACGGCGGACAGCACGAAGCGCAGCCCCGCCTCGCCGACCGAGAAGTGGCCGGTCACCACGGCCTCGATGGCGAGCGAGTAGATGACGATCGCGGTGACGTCGTTGAACAGGCCCTCGCTCTCCAGGATCGCCACCAGTCGGCGGGGCAGTCCGACGCTGCCGGCCACCGCGACCGCCGCGACCGGGTCGGGCGGCGAGACCAGGGCCCCGAGGGCGACCGCGGCGGCCAGCGGCAGTGCGGGCAGCAGCCAGTGCACGGTGCTCGCCACCACCAGCGTGGTGACCACCACCAGGGCGACCGCGAGCACCAGGATCGAGCGGGCGTTGGCCCGGAAGTAGCGGACCGAGGAGCGGCGGGCGACCGCGAAGATCAGCGGCGGGAGGACGAGCGGCAGGATCAGGTCGGGATCCAGCTCGATGTTCGGGATCTGCGGGGTGAGGGCCATGGCGATGCCCAGGACGGTCATCAGCACCGGCTGCGGCACGCCGGTGCGCCGGGCGAGCGGCATGGTCACCACCGAGGCGAGCAGCACCATGAAGAGCAGGGGCAGCTGGCCCACGGAACGGTCCTCTCCGACGTACGTACGGGTTCGGGGTCGCCGCCAGGATAGATCGGACAATGCGCTGATCTGCGATGGCGCGCCGCACTTGACCTCAAGTGGGCTTGAAGTTCGATGATGCGGGGAACGTCCGACGGAGCGACAGGAGTGGACCCGCGATGAAGGCAGTGACCGTCCCCGAGTACGGCGGCCCCGAGGTACTGCGCGTGGCGCAGGTGCCCACCCCGGTGGCCGGCCAGGGCCAGGTGCGGGTCCGGGTGTACGCCGCCGGGCTGCAGCCCGTCGACCTCGCCGTCCGCGGCGGCTTCACCCCGCCCGGCGCCGTCGTCGAGCTGCCCGTCGTACCGGGGAACGAGTTCGCCGGCGTGGTCGACCAGCTCGGCCCCGGCAGCTTCGGCTGGGAGGTCGGCGACGAGGTGCTCGGCTTCCGGCTCCTCGGCAGCCACGCCGAGTACGTGGTCGTCGACGGCTCGCAGCTGGCGGCCAAGCCCGCCGGCATGCCCTGGGAGCAGGCCGGCGCCCTCTCCGCCTCCGGCCAGACCGCGCACACCGCCCTCGGCGAGCTGCGGGTGAAGGCCGGCGAGACGGTCCTCGTCCACGGCGCGGCGGGCGGGGTGGGCACCATGGCCGTGCAGCTGGCCGTCGCCCTGGGCGCGACCGTGATCGGCACCGCGAGCGAGCGCAACCACGACTACCTGGCGGAGCTCGGCGCCGTCCCGGTCAGCTACGGCGAGGGCCTGGCCGAGCGGGTCCGCGCGCTCGCCCCGCAGGGCGTGGACGCGGTCCTGGACGCCGCCGGGCGGGGCTCGGTCGAGGCCTCGGCCGGGCTGGTCGCCGACCACAGCCGGATCGGGACCCTCGTCGACCCGGAGGCCGCCGGGCGGTTCGGCGCCCGGTGGCTGCGCAGCGAGCGGACCGCGGCCCGGCTGGCCGAGCTGGTCGAGCTGTGGGAGACCGGGCGGCTGCGGGTGGAGATCGCCGAGACCTTCCCGCTGGAGCGGGCGGCCGAGGCGCACCGGCTGGTGGAGACCGGGCACGTCCGGGGCAAGGTGGTCCTCACGCCCTGAGCGGGCCCCCTGTACGCCCCCTCGGCGGCGCCCCGGGAAACCGATTGTGAGTTTCGGCCTGCGACCGGGTAATGTTCTCGGTGTCAGCAGGCGCCGCTAGCTCAGTTGGTTAGAGCAGCTGACTCTTAATCAGCGGGTCCGGGGTTCGAGTCCCTGGCGGCGCACAGACAGCCGGA
>NZ_JBSGXP010000263.1:0-4830 GCF_053610105.1 Kitasatospora sp. NPDC054939
CGGCCGATCGGCCGGGGGGCGCGGTTGCGTCGGGTGCGGGGTGTCAGCTCTCGCTGCTGCGCCGCTTGCGGGCGATCAGCACCAGGGCGCCGCCGACCAGCAGGACGCCGGCGCCGGCCGCGGCGACGACCGGGGTCGCGCTGCTGCCGCCGGTCTGGGCCAGCGCGGGCCCCGACGGGCTGGTGGTGGGGGCCGGGGTGGCCGCCTTGGTCGGGCTCGGGCTCGCGCTCGCGGTGGCCGAGACGGTGGGGGTGGGCGAGGCGGTGGGCGTCGCCGGCGGGGTCTTAGTCCCCGTGGGGGTGGGGGTCGGGGTCTGGGTGGGGGTCTTGGTGGGCGTGGGCGTGGGCGTCGGGGTCTGGCAGACCTCGACGGTCCTGGTCTCGGTCTTGTTCCACTGCGGGTTCTTCGGGTCCTCCGTGGTGGTGACCACGAAGGTCGCGGTGATCGGCGCGTTGTGCGCCTTGACCGGGAAGGTGCCCTGGTACGCCTTGCCGAACTGGTGCTGGTCGAGCAGCTTCTCACCGTCGACGGTGAGGCTGACGGAGTTCTTCACGCCCTGTCGGTCGCTGTAGTTGGTGAGATCGATGACGATCTTGTCGCAGGTCACGGTCCACTTCGGCGTGTGCGCCGAGGCGCCGGTGGCCAGTCCCAGGGGCAGCAGGACGGCCGCCGCCGCCGTTCCGACCAGCGCTGCCCGCCGGGCCGCGATCGAGCCCCCGATCCGCGCACCGGTCTGCCACTGCTGTCGCGCCATTTCGTTGTCCCCTCCGAACGGTCTTGTGCAGCAGGCGCGTTGCGTGTTCCCTGCGGTGGCCCGCTACGACGGTGCGGGGGACTCTACCGGCACTCCTGCACCGTGCCACCCCGCCGTACGACCGGATTTCGCCTGTCCGTCCGGCCCCGGATGTGCATCGGCAGCCCATCACACCCGCCACCTCGCAGAACACCGCGCGGGCGAAGCCGAATGGTTTTCGTCACATTGGCAGTGCACGGCCAGGAACAACGGTGCCCCCGGCGATCGGATCCGACCGCCGGGGGCACCGAAGTGATCGGACGTCAGGCGTTCCCGGCCGCCCGGCGGCGCGCCACCACCACGATCCCGGCACCGGCGGCGAGCACCACGGCGCCGCCGACGGCCAGCGGCAGCACCGGACCGGAGCCGGTGCTGGCGAGGCCGCCGCCGGTGCCGGTGGCCGACGGGCTCGGCGAGGCCGGCGCGGTGCCCGCGGGTGCGCTCGCCGACGGGCTGCCGGAGGCACCCGGGGTCGGCCCGGCACCGGGGCTGTCGGAGGCGGACGGGCTCGCCGGACCGCTCGGCGTCCCGGTCGCGGACGGCGTGCCGGCGCCCGGGGTGGCCGTGGGCGAGCCGCTCGGCCCCGGCGGCACCGTGGGCGGCACGGTCGGGGTCGGCGGGACCTCGGTGGGCAGGCAGCCGGTGAACGGGTAGTGGTGGGTCTCGGCCCCGCCGCTGCCGGTGAGCGACTTGGCGATCACCGAGCCGTTGACCGGGCCGCCCTTGCCGAGGTCGAAGGCGGCGTTCGGCGACAGCACGGTGCCGGCCCAGGCGGCCTGGCTGTTCTTGACGACCTTGGTGGCGGTCGGGAAGTTCCAGAGCAGCTTGGCCCGGATCGCCCCGCCCGCGGCGCTCTGCAGCTTGTCGTCCAGGACGTACGCCTTCCGGCCCTCGTCCCACAGGTGGAAGCCGGTGGTCTTCGCGGCGGCCATGTCGTACGCGTCGCCGGTGACGTTGACCACCGTGACGGAGCCGGCCGGCACCTTGAGGTAGACGTCCTTGGCGCCCTGGAGCGTGGCCGCGCCGACGGTGAAGCTGTTGAGCTTCGCGTCACCGGCGGTCAGGCGCAGCGCGCCGTCCCTGAGCTCGGCGGTGGCGCCGGCCGTCTGCGGGGCGGCGGCGAGGGCGGTGGAGGCGGCGCGCAGCTTCGCGAACTCGGCCGCGAAGTCGATCGGGGAGGCGCCCTGCGCGACCGTGCCCCGGTGGGCCTGGACGACGGCGCCGGGGGCCTTGCCGCCGTAGACGCCGTTGCCCTTCATCACCTGGGTGTTGTGCCCGGTGATGCGGCCGGCCACAACCAGCGCGTGGCCGCCGGGCAGGGCCTTGACCTGCTCGTCGGTCAGCTCCTGGCCGACCGAGAAGCCGCCGGTGAAGTCGGCGTTGCCGCCGACCGCCACCGCGCCCTCGGCGTCCGGCGTGTGGGTGTCGTCGCCTTCGATGAACTCGCCGTAGAGGTTGGCGACCCCGAGGCTCCGGCACTGCTCGCCGGTGGTGGGGGCGGCATGGCCGGCGGGGGCGACGACGGCGGCCAGGGCCAGGGATCCGCCGACGGCGAGGGCGGCGGCGGGCTTGGTTATGCGCATGTGCAGGATCTCCGCGTCGAGGTGCGGGAACGGGTGGCGGCCCGAAACAGGTATGGACCAAGCCGCACTCTTTCGGCCACCCGGGCAATTGGTCAAGACCAATGCCCGTCTTGCCCGAAGGGTGCGCTTTGCCCCCGGCTCCCGGCGGAGCGGCCCGCCGGGCGCCCGGCCCGTGCCCCGCTGGGCGCCCGGCCCGTGCCCCGCCCCAAGATCGCCTGTAAGGCCACTTACGATTGACCGCGTGCTGAACCCCTTCTCCTGGCTCGCCGACCGCTGGCAGCCCTCCGCCGCCGTGGTCCGCCGCGCCGCCCTGGCCGCGCTGGTGATGAGCGTGGTGATCGTGGTGACCGGCGGCGCCGTCCGCCTCACCGCCTCCGGCCTCGGCTGCGACACCTGGCCCCGCTGCACCGGCGAGAGCCTGACGCCGACGCCCGAGATGGGCATGCACGGCGTCATCGAGTTCGCCAACCGGATGCTCACCTACGTGCTGAGCGCCGCGATCGGCTGGGCGATCCTGGCCGCCCGCTCGCACCGCCCCTGGCGGCGCAGCCTGACCAGGCTGGGCTGGGCGCAGTTCTGGCTGGTCGTGGTGAACGCCGTGCTGGGCGGCATCACGGTGCTCACCGGGCTCAACCCGTACACGGTGGCGGTGCACCTGATCGCCGCGATGGCGCTGATCTGGGTGGCGCTGCTGATGTGGGAGCGGGCCGGCGAGGGGGACGCCGCACCGCGCCTGCTGACCGCCCGCCCGGTGCTGCAGCTCTCGTACGTCCTGGTCGGCACGATCGGCCTGCTGGTGGCCGCGGGGACGCTGGTGACCGGCGCCGGGCACCACCCGGGTACGCCGCGGGACAACAAGATCGTGCCGCGCATCCCGCTGGACTACGACCGGCTGGCGCAGGTCCACGCGGACCTCGCCTTCCTCGCGGTCGGCCTGGCCGTGGCGGTGCTGTTCACCTTCGCGGCGGTGAAGGCGCCGCCCGCCGCCCGGCGCCGGGCCGGACAGCTGCTGGTCGTCCTGCTGCTGCAGGGGGTGCTCGGCTTCGTCCAGTACTTCACCAACGTGCCGGAGCTGCTGGTCGGCCTGCACATGCTGGGCGCCGCGCTGACCTGGGCGGCCGTCCTTCGGATCCCGCTGGCGCTGCGCGAGCGGGCGGCCGAAGCGCCGGCCGGGGGCGCGCCGGTGCAGCGGGCCGCGCAGCCGGCCGGCGTCTGAGCGCCCGGCGCCGGAACGCGCGAGGGGCCCCGGGAACCGTGCGGTTCCCGGGGCCCTTCGCCGTGTGCGGGGGGCGGCTCAGCCGCCGAGCTGGATGCCGGCCATCCGCTTCCACTCGTACGAGCCGGTCTTGACCTTGAGCCCGAGCTCGCCCTCGAAGTCGGCGTGCAGGGTGATCCCGGCCAGTTCGGCGGCCCGGCGGCCGACGGCGTAGCTCGGCGCGACCTGGTCGCCCCAGGCGCCGTCCGCACCGACCACGACGATCCGGGTGGCGACGGCGCCGACGTACTCGACGACACCGTCGGCGCTGCCGCCGTGCTGCTGGGCGAAGGCGGTCAGGTTCTTGGCGATGCGCTTGGCCCGGCGCTCGGTACGGGCGTCCGGGGCGGGGGTGGCGGTCTCTGCGCTGCTCATGTCCGCATGCTACCCAGCGGTAGCGGAGCTGGCGACGCCGGCGGCGTGTGCACCGGGCCACATACTGGTGGGGTGACCTTCCACGGCTGGCCTGCCGAGGCGCTCGAATTCTACGAGCACCTGGAGGCCGACAACTCCAAGACCTTCTGGCAGTCCCACCGGAGGCAGTACGACGAGTCCGTCCGCGCGCCGATGGAGGCGCTGCTGGCCGAGCTGGAGCCCGAGTTCGGGCCGGGCAGGATCTTCCGGCCGAACCGCGACGTCCGGTTCAGCGCCGACAAGTCGCCGTACAAGACGCACATCGGCGCGCACCTGGAGGCCGGGGGCTACGTCCAGCTGTCCGCCGACGGGCTGGCCTGCGGCAACGGGATGTACCAGCTGGCGAGCGACCAGCTGGCCCGCTACCGGGCGGCCGTCGCCGAGGACGTGTCCGGCGCCGAGCTGGAGCGGGTGATCGCCCGGGTCCGCGGCGCCGGGCCCGCGGTGGTCGGCCGCGACTCGCTGCGCACCGCCCCGCGCGGCGTCGCCAAGGACCACCCCAGGATCGAGCTGCTTCGGCACAAGGGACTGGTCGCCTGGCAGGAGTGGCCGGTCGCCCGCTGGCTCGGCACCCGCGACGCGTACCGGCGGATCACCGGTTTCCTGCGGGCCTCGCAGCCCCTGCGGGACTGGCTGGACGGCCACGTCGGGCCGAGCGACCTTCCGGCCCGCTGACGAGGAGCGCGACTGCACGAACGGCGGGGCCCCGCGGCCCGGAAGACCGGGCCCCCCCCCAACACCGCCGCCCGGGGCACCGCGAGAAGCCCCAGACCTCAGGAAACGGG
>NZ_JBSGXP010000264.1:0-4787 GCF_053610105.1 Kitasatospora sp. NPDC054939
ACCCTGCAGGGTGGCGGCCGGACGGGGTGGTGCTCATCCGCCGAGGCGGGCGAGGAGCAGGCGCGCCCGCCGGGTCTTGGCTTCGGCGCGGTTCTTCAGGTACAGCGCGTGGGCGAGCCGGTGCTGCTCGGCCTCCCGTATCCGCTCGTTGATGAGGGCGCGCGCAGTGTCGAGGTGGTAGTTCATGACGGTCGTTTCCCCCTGCCGGCGGGTGGCCTGCCGATGGCTTCAGCATCGGCCCCAAGGCCTCCCTGCGCCTATGATTCTACACCAGAATCTGAGAACCGCTCGACAATTCACAGTCGATCCGGGCTGTTGTCCTGTTGTTTGAAGGCTCGTTGATTGATGAGCGCAGGGTGTGCCGGGTGTGGCCGGCCGACGTCTCCGCAGGTGGCGCGGGGTGCGGCCCCGGCGCCCTCAGGGGCGGGTGGCGGTGACGAGGTGGTAGTCGAGGAGGCCGTCGCGCCACGCGCGGTGGAAGTTGTGGGCCCAGTGGTCGGGCGGGATGGCGTCGTCGAGGTAGCGGTCGAGCCCGGGCCAGACGTCGGGGCCGATGGACTCGGCGCGGACGGCGCCGAAGCCGGCCTTGGTGAGGTCGGTGGTGAAGCCGGTGAGGGTGTGGGGGACGTCCAGGCCGTCGGCGAAGCTGCCGAGGAGGACGGCGAGGCGTTCGGCGACGTCGGGGCCGTCGGCGGCGAAGAAGGTGGTGACGGCGAGGTGGCCGCCGGGGCGCAGGACGCGGGCGGATTCGTGGGCGAAGCCGGTGAGTTCGCGGAAGTGCTGGGCGGCCTCGACGGAGTAGAGGCCGTCGAGGGAGCCGTCGGCGAAGGGGAGGCGGTCGGCGGCGCCGAGGGTGTAGGCGAGGCGGTCGGGGTAGGTGGCCAGGGCTTCGGCGTTGCCGGCCCGGGCGCGTTCGACCTGGTCGGGGTGGATGTCGACGCCGGTGACGGCGGCGAAGCGGAACTCGCGCAGGGCGAGGGCGGCGCCGAGGCCGCGTCCGCTGCCGACCTCGGCGAGGCGCAGCCGGTCGTGGGGCCCGGGGAAGGTGCCCAGGACGCGGCGGTAGAGCTGTTCCTGGCTGTGGACGCGGTCCTCGGGGGTGGGGGCGGTGAGGTCGATGCCGTGCCAGTCGCCGAAGTTGATGAAGCCTCCCGCGAAGCTGGCCGCCTGCGAGAGGTCGCCGGCACCGTAGGTCTCGCGGACCGGGGCGGGGATGCGGTCGTCCTGGGTCATGGCTCTCCGTTCGTCCGGGCGCGTGGTCCGGGGCTCGGCCGCGCGCCGGAGTACGTACCCGGTCCGGTGCGTGGGCGAACTCGCCGGGTGGCGGGTGGTGCGCGGCGGCAGCGTGGGTGGCGGGGTGACCGCCCGCGCTGCCGCCGCCCGCTCACTTCGCGGGGCCGCCGGGGCCGGCGCCCGGACCGCTGAGGTCGTCGTGGCCGAGGTGCTCACCGGGTGTGGCCAGTTCCTCGACCGCCTCCGCCCCGAGCACCGCGCCGGTGGAGCGCTTGCCGCGCCGCAGCCGGGCCTCCAGCCAGCCGGCGAAGGTGGTCAGCGTGAAGTTCAGCACCACGAACACCACGGCGACCACGGTGAAGCTGGCGATGGTGTTGGCCCCGTAGTTCGCGCTCATCGGGCGCACCGAGGCCAGCAGCTCCGAGAAGCCGAGCAGCGCCCCGCCCAGCGCGGTGTCCTTCACGATCACCACCAGCTGGCTGACGATCGCCGGCAGCATCGCCGTCACCGACTGCGGCAGCAGCACGAAGCGCATCACCTGGTTCTTGCGCATCCCGATGGCCTTCGCCGCGTCGGTCTGCCCCTGCGGCAGCGCCAGGATGCCGGCCCGGACGATCTCCGCCAGCACCGAGCCGTTGTACAGCACCAGGCCGGTCACCACCGCGTACAGCGGCCGGCTGTCCGGGCTCACGTCGGTGAACTCGGAGTACGCCGCATTGGCGAACAGCATCAGGATCAGGACCGGGATCGCGCGGAAGAACTCCACCACCGTGCCGGCCGCCGCCCGCACCCAGCGGTGCTCGGAGAGCCGCGCGATGCCGAACAGCGCGCCGAGCGGCAGCGCGAGGACCATCGACAGCGAGGCCGCGATCAGGGTGTTCTCCAGCCCCGGCAGCAGGTAGGTCTCCCAGACCCGGCCGTCGGTGAAGAACGGTTGCCACTTCTCCCCGGTGAGCTGGTTCTTGTCGGCCAGGCTCTGCACCACCCACCAGACCACCCCGGCCGCGGCGACCAGGAAGACCACCGTCCACAGGACGTTGTGCCGCCTGGCGCGCGGACCCGGGGCGTCGTACAGGACGGTCGGCCCGTGCTTCACCGCTTCACCGCCACCTTGCGGCTCACCCAGTTGAGGAACATCCCGGTCGGCAGCGTCAGGCAGATGAAGCCGAACGCGAAGACCGCCGAGATCAGGATGAGCTGCGCCTCGTTCTCGATCATCTCCCGCATCAGCAGCGCCGCCTCGGCGACCCCGATCGCGGAGGCGACCGTGGTGTTCTTGGTCAGCGCGATCAGCACGTTCGCCAGCGGGCCGACCACCGAGCGGAACGCCTGCGGCAGCACGACCAGCATCAGCACCTGGGGGAAGCGCAGGCCGATCGCGCGCGCCGCCTCGACCTGCCCGATCGGCACCGTGTTGATGCCCGAGCGCAGTGCCTCGCAGACGAACGCCGCGGTGTAGGCGATCAGGCCGAGCACCGCCAGCCGGAAGTTGATCGTGGTGAAGTCGTCCGCGCCCAGCGTGACGCCCAGGGTCTGGAACAGCCCGAGCGAGGTGAACACGATGATCACGGTGAGCGGGATGTTCCGGACGACGTTGACGTACGCGGTGCCGAAGCCCCGCATCAGGGGCACCGGGCTGACCCGCATCGCGGCCAGCAGGGTGCCCCAGACCAGGGCGCCGATCGCGGACCAGAAGGTGAGCTGGACGGTCACCCAGAACGCGCCCAGCAGGTCGTAGCCTTCGAGGAAGTCGAACACGCGCCACCGCCTCAGCTCACGACGACGCCGATCTGCGGCGCGGGCTCGTTCTGGTAGTTCGCCGGGCCGAAGTTCTTCTGCACGGCCGCCTGCCAGGAGCCGTCCTGGACCATCTTCTGCAGCGCGGTGTTGATCTGGTCCTTCAGCGCGCTGCCCTTCTGGACGCCGATGCCGTAGTTCTCGTTGCTCAGGTCGAAGCCGGCGAGCTTGAACTTGCCCTTGAACTGGTCCTGCGCGGCGTAGCCCGCCAGGATCGAGTCGTCGGTGGTCAGGGCGTCGATGACGTTGTTCTCCAGGCCGGTCAGGCACTCCGAGTAGCCGCCGTACTCCTGCAGCTGGGCCTCGGGCGCGATCCTGGTCTTCACGTTCTGCGCGGAGGTGGAGCCGGTGACCGAGCAGAGCTTCTTGTTGTTGAGGTCCTCGGGCTTCTGGATGGTGGTGTCGTCGGCCCGGATCAGGACGTCCTGGTGGGCCAGCAGGTACGGGCCGGCGAAGTCGACCTTCTCGGAGCGCGCGGGGGTGATCGAGTAGGAGGCGGCGATGAAGTCGACGTCGCCGCGCTGCAGGAGGGTCTCGCGGTCGGCGCTCTTGGCCTCCTTCCAGACGATGTCGTTCGGGTCGTGGCCGAGCTCCTTGGCGACGTAGGTCGCCACGTCGACGTCGAAGCCCGTGTACTGGCCGTCCGGGGTCTTCAGGCCGATGCCGGGCTGGTCGAACTTGATGCCGACGGTGATCTTCTCGTCGCCGGCGGTCCCGCTGGCGCTGCTGCCGGAGCCGCTGTCGTCGTCCCCGCAGCCGGCGGCGGTCAGGGCGAGGGCGAGTGCGGCGGTGGCCGCGACGGCGGCCTTGCGAAGCTTCATGGTGATCATCCCTAGTGTTCAGGACGCCGACCGGTGGTGCCGGGGAGCGCGGACGGGTCAGTGGTGCAGGATCTTCGAGAGGAAGTCCTTGGCCCGCTCACTGCTCGGGTGGGCGAAGAACCGGTCGGGGGTCGTCTCCTCCACGATCCGGCCGTCCGCCATGAACACCACGCGGTTGGCGGCCGAACGGGCGAATCCCATCTCGTGCGTGACGACGACCATGGTCATGCCGTCACGGGCGAGCTGCTGCATCACCTCCAGCACCTCGTTGATCATCTCGGGGTCGAGGGCGGAGGTCGGCTCGTCGAAGAGCATGATCTTCGGTTCCATGGCCAGCGCCCGGGCGATGGCGACCCGCTGCTGCTGGCCGCCGGACAGTTGCGCGGGGTACTTGTCGGCCTGGGAGGCGACCCCGACCCGGTCGAGGAGTTCGCGGGCCCGCGCCTCGGCGGTCCTGCGGTCCTTGCGGCGGACCTTGATCTGCCCGAGCGTCACGTTCTGCAGCACGGTCCGGTGCGCGAACAGGTTGAAGGACTGGAACACCATGCCGACGTCGGCGCGCAGGGCGGCCAGTGCGCGGCCCTCGGCCGGCAGCGGCTTCCCGTCGATGGCGATCTCGCCGGAGTCGATGGTCTCCAGGCGGTTGATCGCGCGGCACAGCGTGGACTTGCCGCCGCCCGACGGACCGATGACGACCACGACTTCGCCACGGGCGATGGTCAGGTCGATGTCCTGCAGGACGTGCAGGTCACCGAAGTGCTTGTTGACGTTGCGCAGCACGACCAGATCGCCCGCGGCCGGGGTGGGAAGCTCCTGACTCACGGCTACTCCGCTCTTCGGCTACATCGTCCGCCGTCCGCACGGCAGCCGCACCCCGGGAGCGCGCGGGGGGTGAGCAGGAGGAGGGGAAAGGGGACGGACGGCGGCGGCCCGGGT